>JAYUXS010000233.1:0-4217 GCA_043752845.1 Lysobacterales bacterium
CCAAAGACATCAATCTGCGCATCAAGGCATCGATTTTCGGCGTGCCGGCGGAGGACTACGAAAACGATCGCGCGCTCGACGACTTCAATCTGCTCTACACCGGACATGCCGAGTTGCCCGCGGATTTCTGGAGCAAGCACGCCAAAGACCTGCGTTCATGGTCCGAGAAAGGCCACACGTATTACGAATTGAAGATGCGCAAGAACGAGGACTGGGCACCGCATCAGTTCCTGTATCTGGCCGGCGAGGAAGAGCCCGAATTTCGCGTCCTGAGCATCGACGATGGCATTGCAAAGCTGCAGATCCTCGACGACTTCACTGGCGGCAGTCATTCCGTTTGGGGCATCAATGCGCGCAACCGTGAGCAAAATTTCGCACTGAACGCGTTGATGGATCCGGATGTCGACTTCGTCACCTTGCTCGGTACCGCCGGCACCGGCAAGACGCTGCTGGCGCTCGCCGCGGGACTGGCGCAAGTGATGGACCAGCAGCGTTACCGCGAGATCATCATGACCCGCGCCACCGTCTCCGTCGGCGAAGACATCGGCTTCCTGCCCGGCACCGAGGAAGAAAAAATGACACCGTGGATGGGTGCGCTGACCGACAATCTGGAAGTGCTGGCGAATCCTTCCGAAGGTGGTTCCTGGGGCCGTGCAGCGACCAACGACCTGCTCGCGTCACGCGTGAAAATCCGCGCCATGAACTTCATGCGCGGCCGCACGTTCCTGAACCGTTACGTGATCATCGATGAAGCACAGAACCTGACACCGAAACAGATGAAGACCCTGCTGACGCGCGCCGGCCCAGGCACCAAGATGATCTGCCTCGGCAACGTCGAACAGATCGATACGCCTTATCTGACCGAAACCACCTCGGGCCTGACTTACGCGGTCGACCGCTTCAAGGGCTGGGCGCACAGCGCGCACATCACCTTGCGCCGCGGCGAACGTTCACGCTTGGCTGACTTCGCATCGGAATCGCTGTAGGCGGTGACGAAAACGCCCAAAAAAAACGGGCTCCAAACGGAGCCCGAAAAGTTTGTTAGCCCTGTAAAGCTTTCAGAATTCGACGCGCCAACGCGCTTCGACTTCAATCTGTTCGCCACGTACGTCGCTGCGACCGAGCGAGGACGAGGTGCCGAGAAAATATTCGACCGGCGCATGACTGGCTGCAAACCGGAATTGACCGGCGCGCTGGAAATCATGCGAGATGCCGATCGCGAAGTTGCGATTGGTGAATTCGTCGCGCAATGCGTTGTAAAGCAGCGAGGAACTCGGTTCCGGTTGCTGCTGCGTCGAGTAACGCAGATCCAGACGCGAGGAATTGCCCAGCGCATAGTCAAGCTTCACGTCGTAGATGGTCAGATTGCGCCAAGCGAATACCGGTGAGGTACCGTCACCCAGTAACGACAGGAAGCGTTCCGGCAAGGCGTAACTCGAGAACGCATTGAGTTCGCTGTAGAACACATGCTGCGTGCCAAGGGTCAGACCGACAGTCGGCGACATCGCGATACGCGCGGACACTTCGGCCTCGGCCGGCACATCGAAATCACCCGGATCGCTGAACACGCCGCGGTAAGACTGAAACGGCTGCATGTCGATACGCGACTGCAACGACGCCTGCCACGACAGTGCATCGGTCCACGATTGCGTGAAATTCAGGCGCACGCCTGCAGCACTGGCCGACTCCTGACCTAGGAAGCGCGCACGATCGGCAGAGTCGATCTGCTCGGAACCCAAACCGAACGACGCGAACTGCTGTTCGGCAACCACGACGCCGGCGCCAAGACGCGCGCCACCGTCGAACTCATGAAATATCTGTGCGGAAGCGAGCTTTCTGCTCAGACCCGGTGTGGCTTCGTCGACCAGAGACACCGTCGCCAAATCCCGCGCACCGATGTCGCTGCCGCGAAACCCGGAGAATTCCAGCGCCAAGACTTTCGAATTCAATGCCGTGCGAAACTCCAGACGCATGGCGTCAGCGAGTACGCCGCCAGCGACGTCGCGCGCCTGCGGCGCGGGTGCGACTGACTTGTCTGCCCAACTGAAACTTGGCGTCATCGCCGAATGCGCGTACTCACGCCAAACATCTGCACGCGCAGCAATCGGCCCGACCAGCAAGCTGGTGGCGATCAAAACGGTCAGTGGTTTGCGGAATTGCGTCATGTCCGGCAATGGCTTCAGCAACGATTGTTGCGTTCAAGCCACATCGTCGCAAAAAAACCACAGCAGGTCAACGGTTGTTTAACGACACGGTTGTTTAACGGCATTTCGACTTGACGCACGCTCTTGATGGCTCCGCGACGAGAATCGAGGCCACGAAGTGTCCAATCAGAAGCGCGAAATGATCGCGTCGGCGATCGATTCGGTCGTGCCATCGCCGCCGAGATCGCGGGTAACACGATCCTTCGCCGCCATCGTGTCGCGAATCGCGAGTCGCAATTTGGCAGCTTTCTCGATCATGCCGAAGTGGTCGAGCATCTGCGCCGCGCCCAGAAGCAACGCGATCGGGTTGGCGATGCCCTTGCCGGCGATATCGGGCGCTGAACCATGCACCGCCTCGAAAATCGCTGCGTCCGTGCCGATGTTGGCGCCCGGTGCCAGACCAAGCCCACCAACCAGTCCCGCGCACAGGTCGGAAATGATGTCGCCGAACAGGTTGGTGGTCACGATCACATCGAACTGGTGCGGGTTCATCACCAATTGCATGCAGCAGTTGTCGACGATCATCTCGTTGCATTCGATGTCGACGTAGTCTGCGGCCACTTCCCGCGCCACCTTGAGGAACAGGCCCGACGTCGATTTCAGGATGTTCGCCTTGTGCACGATCGTGACCTTCTTGCGCCCGAGTCGTCGCGCCAACTCGAAGGCATAGCGCGCAATGCGCTCGGAACCGCGGCGGGTCACGCGTTGCGTCAGCGTTGCCACTTGCCCATCGGCCGAGATCGCCTGGCCTTCGCCGATGTAGGCACCTTCGGTGTTTTCACGCACGGTGATCAGATCGATGCCGTCGTAACGCGACTTGGTGCCGGGAAAGGTGATCGCCGGGCGCACGTTGGCGTAGAGATCGAAACGTTTGCGCAATTCGACATTGATCGAGCTGAAGCCTTCGCCGACTGGCGTGCTCAACGGACTCTTGAGCGCGACGCGATGCTTCGCGATCGATTCGAGCGTTGCTGCGGGCAGCAATTCACCGCAACTGTGCAGGGCACTCACGCCGGCCTCGACGAAGTCGTATTGAAAACCGCATTGCAAGGCATCCAGCACACGGATCGTCGCGTCCATGATTTCCGGGCCGATGCCGTCGCCGCGGATCACCGCAATGGTATGGGTCATGAGATTTTTTTCCGTGAACGCGAGCCAAGTCGCAGGGATGAGGCGATTATCGAGAGCGAAGCAGTCATTGGCCAGCGTCCGCCGCCGTCTTGAGCGGATCAAGTTCGATCTGATCAAGGAAATCCACAGCGCGGCGCAAGTGCGGAATCACGATGGAGCCACCGACCACCAGTCCAACGCTGAAGGTTTCGAAGAACTCGTCGCGACTGACGCCGGCATCCCGGCACTGGGCGACGTGGTAGCTGATGCAGTCGTCGCAGCGCAGCACCATCGACGCAACCAGACCGAGCAGCTCTTTGGTTTTCACGTCGAGCGCACCGGCCTTGTAGGTCTGCGTGTCGAGCGCAAAAAAACGGCGGACGACCTGATTGTCCTCGGCAAGAATGCGTTCGTTCATGCGCTTGCGGAATGCACTGAATTCCGCCAGGCGATCTGGTTCGGGCGCCATGCTCATGCCCCTGCTCCCGACACCAGCGGCTCGAACTTGCCGGCGCGATGCAGCGCCATCATGTCGTCGAAGCCGCCGACATGCACATCGCCGACGAAGATCTGCGGCACGCTGGTGCGGTTGGCGCGCGCCATCATTTTTTCGCGCTCGACCGGGTCGGTGTCGATCCTGACTTCGGTCCAGCTCAGGCCTTTGCTTTTGAGGAAATTTTTGGCTGCGACGCAATACGGACAAATCGCGGTGGTATAGAGCGTGATCGGCGTGCTGATCGACGGAATCGGGGGGGCTGTGTCGCTCAAAGCGTTCTCCTCGCGGTATAGAACGGGTGGGAAGTATCAGGTAATCATAATGAGGGCCGCATCGGGTGTTTTCCACCCGCATCGCGAAACGATGCGATGCGCAAAACGGACGGCCTCGATCGCGGTCCAACGCGG
>JAYUXS010000234.1:0-19716 GCA_043752845.1 Lysobacterales bacterium
GCCGAGATCGAAGTCGACAGCGAACAGACCGAGCTTGCGCTTCCGCTGCATCTCATGTTGAACAAGCGTCGCGGGCTGATCACCAGCCGTGTCGACGAACATGGGCGCGCCACGGTCTACGACTGTTTTGCCGGTGCGAATCTGCCCTGGGTCGCACCGGTCGGTCGGCTCGATCGTGCCAGCGAAGGCTTGTTGCTGTTCAGCAATGACCCGGCCTTCGCAGCGTCCATCACCGAACCCGAACACGGCATCGACAAGACTTATCACGTGCAGATCGAAGGTCTGGTCGATGCCGATTCCCTGGGGCAGCTGGACGCCGGCCTGCTGATCGAAGGCGAGATCTGGCGCGCCAAGTCCGCACGCATCCTTCGCGTCGGTTCGAAAAACTGCTGGCTGGAAATCGTGCTGGATGAGGGCCGCAATCGCCAGATCCGACGCATGCTCGAGGCCCTCGGCCATCCGGTCATGCGCCTGATCCGCGTCGCCATCGGTGCACTGCAACTGGGTGAACTCGGCAAGGGCCATTGGCGCGTGCTCGACGCCAACGATATTGCTGCAGTGCAGTTGCCGCAGTCGCAAGGTGGCGCATAATCCGTCAGCCCAATCGGGGCGGGAGGGACATCATGGATCAGCTCAACAAGGCGCGCTGCAAAGTGCAAATCCGTTTGCTATGCGTCGCGATGGCGGCGAGTTTCGTCACGGCGAACGTCACTGCGGAAACCATCAATGCGTCTGGATTACGCGCGGCCGGCAGCATTGGCTACGACGCCGAGGGCGTGCCGCTGATCCAGGCGGCGAATGATTATGACGCCGCATTCCTGCTCGGCTACGTGCATGCGCGTGATCGCCTGTGGCAAATGGACTATCTGCGTCGCGTGCCCAGCGGCACCTTGAGCGAATTGGTCGGTAGTGCGGCCCTGGCCAACGATATCCAGCTGCGCACGCTGGGCTTGCGTCGTGCGGCGCAGTCGAGTTGGTCGGCGATGCCGGACGAGTTGCGTGGTCAACTGCGTTCCTATGCCGAAGGGGTGAATCTCTACGTTCGCAACAACCCGCTGCCGTCCGAATACGGTGCGCTCGAATTGACGAAGTTCGAGCCGTGGTCGCCGGTCGACTCGCTCGCCATCGGCAAGTTGCTGGCGTGGCAGCTCAGCTTTGATCTCGATATCGACTACACCATTCGTCTCGGTGCCTATATCGCCGCTGGCGGTGCCGCCGGGTTCAATGGCCAGGCGCTGTTCTTCGAGGACACGCATCGCGTGCAGCCGTTCGACACGCGCGCCTCGATCAACCAGGTCGATTTCCATCCATCGGCAGCGCATGTCGATGCCAAGGCAATGTCCTATCAGGTTCCCGATTACGGCGCGGATTTCCTCGCGCAAACCGAAGCACTGCGTGACTCCCTGCTCGGTAACGCGTGGATCGCGCCCAAACTGAAACCACGCGACGACCGCGGCGGTTCGAACTGGTGGATGGTGCATGGTGCCCACACCGCATCCGGGAAGGCGATCCTGTCCAACGATCCGCATCTAGGGCTCGACCTGCCTGCGATCATGCATGAAGCCCATATCGTCTCGACCGATGCGCGTTACCCGGCTGCGATGAATGTGGTCGGTCTGACGCCGCCGGGCGCACCGTCGATCCTGCTCGGTTGCAAGCCGAATTTCTGCTGGGGTTTGACCACGAATCCGCTCGATGTGTCAGACACGTATCAGGAGAAATTCGTCCTCAACACCTATGGCCTGCCGACGCACACGATTTACAAGGGCGTCGCCGAGCCGGTGAACTGGACGTTCCAGAGCTACTACGTCAACAAGCTCGACGGCGTGCCGGACAATGCCGCGCGCGAGAACTCGATCGGCTACACCAACGGCGGCCTCACGATCACTGTGCCTCGTCGCAACAACGGGCCGATCCTGTCGATCAGCAACGACACCGGCATCTCGGTCGCCTATACCGGCTGGGGCGCCACGCGTGAGTTCGAAGCGATCCGCCGTATCAATCGCGCGACCGGCCTCAGCGACTTCCGCAGCGCGCTCGAATATTTCGATGTCGGCTCGCAGAACTTCGCCTATGCCGGTACCGACGGCACCATCGGCTATTTCACCAGCGCGGAAACGCCGGTGCGCGAAGATCTGCAGGCGAATACTGTCGACGGTGTGCCGCCATTCCTGATCCGCGACGGTCAGGGCGCAAAGCGCAACGAGTGGTTACCGGTGACGCATCCGCAGCCCAATCAGGCGGTGCCGTACGAAGTGTTGCCGGCGTCAGAAATGCCCTACGTCATCAATCCGGCGCAGGGCTACATCGCGAATGCGAACAACGATCCGCTCGGCAATACCTTCGACAACAATGCGTTCAATCAGCTGCGACCCGGCGGCGGCCTGTATTACCTGAGCTTCGGTTATTCAAGTTTGCGTCAGGGACGCATTGATCGCGGCATCAAGTCATTGATCGACAGCCACACGCCGATCACGCCCGCGCACATGAAGGCGCTGCAAGCCAATACCCAGTTGCTGGACGCAGAACTTCTATTGCCGCAGGTCAGCGCGGCCTTCACCGCCGCGAACGCGTCGAGCTGGCCGGCATTGCATGCGCTGGCGACGGATCCGCGCATCGTCGAAGCTGTTCACCGTTTGCAGCACTGGGATTATTCAGCACCGACCGGACTCAAGATCGGTTTTGACGCAGGCGACAACCCGGCGGCCATGGTCGATCCCAATGCCACCGAGATCGCGAATTCGGTGGCGGCCACCATCTGGTCGCTGTGGCGCGGGCAGGCAGTGCGCAACACGGTCGACGCGACGCTGACTCGCGTAGGTCTCGCAAGCTATTTGCCGGGCAGCAACGAGTCCTACGTTGCGTTCAAGCGCTTGTTGGAACGATATGACGCACAACAGGGCAGGGGTGTATCAGGTCTCAACTTCTTCGAGGTGACCGGTGCGCCGAATGCCAATGCTGCGCGTGACTACGTGTTGCTGAAGTCGCTGGCGGATGCCTTGACCCTGGCCGCCAGTCCCGCCTTCGCGGCGGCCTTCGGCGGTTCCACCAACCAGAACGATTACCGTTGGGGCAAGTTGCATCGCATCGAGTTCAAGCATGCTCTGGGTGGACCGTTCAATATTCCAGGGCCGGGCTTGTACGGTCTGACGAATGTCTCGGCCGATCTCAAGGGCGTGGCGCGGCAGGGTGGTTATGAAGCGGTCGATGCGTCCAGCCACAGTTCGCGTGCGAACACGGTCAACGGTTTCATGTTCGGATCGGGTCCGGCACGGCGCTTCGTCAGCGAGATGAGCACACCAATCGTCGCTGACCAGATCTATCCGGGTGGACAGAACGCGACGCTCGGTTCGGCGGGCTACATCTCGCAGTTGCCGCGGTGGCTGGTGAATGCCTACAAGCCCTTGCCGATCGATCAGGCAGTGCACCAGGCCGCAGTCACCACGACGATCAATTTCGTCCCTGCAGGGCAGCCGTGACGCCAACGAAAGCAGCGGGCAAGTCGGAGAAAGCACCGCGCGCGGAACATGCGCGCGGTTTCGATCTGGTGGCGGCGCGCCGATTGCTGTCGCGTCGCGACAAGTCACTTGGTCTATGGATGAAACGCATCGGCGAGATCGACACGCGTTGGCAACAACGCTTTGATCCGGTCGACTCGCTGGCACGCTCGATCCTCTATCAACAACTGTCCGGCAAGGCCGCGGCCACGATCCACGGCCGTGTCCTCGCACGTTACGGCGAGCGCAACAAGTTGACGCCACAGGGGTTGATTGATGCGCCGGAAGCGGGTTTGCGCGAATGCGGCGTGTCGTTCAACAAGATCGCGGCGCTCAAGGATTTGGCCGCGAAATCCGAGCTTGGCGTGGTGCCGACGCTCACAATGATGAAACGACTGCATCACGACGAAATCGTCGAACGCCTGACCGAAGTGCGTGGCATCGGTCGCTGGACGGTCGAGATGATGCTGATCTTCTGGCTCGGTCGTCCGGACATTCTGCCGGTCGACGATCTCGGCATCCGCAAGGGTGCACAGATCGTGCTCGGCCACGACGCGATGATGAAACCGAAGGAGTTGCTGGCGCACGGCGAGATCTGGGCGCCGTTTCGAACGGCGGCAAGTCTCTATTTCTGGCGCGTTGCCGATTTCGACAAGGAAAACGTCAACAAGGTGAAGGTCAAGCGCTCGCAGGACTGATGCTGCGAGCGCTATTTGGAACGCGAAAGTTTCGAAGCCGCTTTCGTGCCGACGCCAAAGCTGCAAATGCGTTCGGCATCGATTTTGCCAGCCGCCTCTCAGCGCAATGGCACCGCCACCGACGCCCGATTTCGACCGTCGGATTTCGCCTGGTACAGGGCCTTGTCCGCCGCCTCCAGCAGAGCGGGACCTGTCGTGCCGTGTTCAGGCAGGACGGACATGCCGATAGACGTCGTGATGCCTCCCAGCGGCACGCCTTGGTGCGACACGACCATCTGAGCCGCGGCAGCGAGGATGATCTTGGCTCGTTGCAGGCCGATGTCCTTGTCCGCCTCTGGCAGGATCACGGTGAACTCCTCGCCTCCGAACCGACACGCGATGTCTTCGGGTCGGCAATTGGCTTGAAGCAGTCGTCCGAAAGAGGCCAGCAACGTGTCTCCTCCCGGATGCCCGTGATGATCATTGAATGCCTTGAAGTTATCGAGGTCGAGCATCAGGACCACGAGCGGGAGCTTGCGCCGCTGGCAACGCGCGATTTCCCGCGCCAGCGATTCCTCGAGATATCGCCGGTTATACAGACCGGTGAGCGGGTCGCGGATCGACTGGTTTCGCAGTTCTTCCTGCAGACGGAAATTGGCCAACGCCAGTGAGAACTGCTCGGCCGCCTGTAACGCCAATTCAAGGCCGGGCAATGGGCCAGGGGCCGCTCCGCTGAGATACAGCCAGCCCATCATTTCGCCCTGCGCGGCAAGCGGCAGGCACGCCGTGGCCGCAGCGACGTTTGCCAGTGGGGGCTCGACGTGCGCGCAGGCAACGCACGATCGAACGTCGTCACACGAATAGAGCTGGTTTCGGCGCACCGCCCAACAATCCGATGGCAAGGGCAAGTCGCCGCTGATGGCCGTGTGCTGGCCCCAGGTTACGGCGGCTTCAGCGTGATCGCGCGAGGCGCGGAGGAGGTACACGGTACCGGCCACGCCGGGGAGGAGGGTGGTGAGTGCCTCGCGCGTGAGCGCCAGCAATTCCGGGGTGCCCGCACAGCTTTGCAGCATGCCGGCGTGCTTGCTCAAAGCCGCCATCTCTCCGGAAATTTTTCGGAAGTTCGTCGCCGATGCGCTGGCCAGCTGCTCGGACTTTCGGCGCTCGGCATTCTCGCGCACCAGCACACGGTAAACCGCCCCGAGCATGATCAGACTCAGTGGAATTCCACCGATGGCAGCCCCCAGCAAAAGGTTTGCGCTGCGCTCCGACTTCTGCCGTCGCGCGTCCAGCAACTGCATTTCCTGGGCCCGGATGTCCGCCAGCAGCGCATGAATCTGCAAGTCCAGCTCGCGGCTGCCGTTCGTCTGGATGAACGTCTGCGCAGACGGCAATCCTTGCCGGTCGTAGACATCGACCGTCGTCGTGGCAAGCGACAGTCGTTGGTCAAGTTTTGATTTGAGTTTCTTCAACTGATCGGCGACCGGCGCGTGCTCGACGATGACTTCCAGGGCTCGCAGTTGTTGGGGCACTTCCGCTTTGGCATCCCAGAACTCGGCCCGCAGATCGAGCGCCGCCGTGAGCAAATAGCCCCGTTGCGCCGCGATCGCGGTGCGCTCCGACGTCGCGATGCTGTCCACTTGCATCAGGACCGTGGAGGTGTGCGCCACCCATCGGCTGTCGTCAATGAATCGCTGCGCGGTGTAGACCACCAATGCTGCGACTGCGGTGAGAATCGCCGCGGCGGCGGAGAAACCGCGCATCGGGTTGATGAGACCGGGTATTGCCATGTGCTGTTTTATCCGTTTCGCCATCAGATCAAACGGCAAGGTGCGACGACGGCAATGTGCTCGCCATCCGCCGCAAACGCGCCGCCTTCAAGGACTGCAAGCAGCGCGCCTTCGAACAGCCGCGAAACCCGAAGCATCAGCGCTTCGCGCCGATGTGCTTGTCGAGGAAGGCTTTCATTTTTTCGTACAGCTCGATGCGGGCGCGGTGGAGGATCGTGGTCATGGGTGTCCAGAAGAATGGTACGCAGCGCCGGGTGGCTGCGACACGAACTGTAACGGTCAAACCTCGATCGAAGCCAGATCGCCCTTGGTTTCCAGCCAGTCCTTGCGGTCGTTGGCGCGTTTTTTCGAGAGCAGCATGTCCATCAGCTTGTTGGTGCCGTCGTCTTCTGCGACGGTGAGCTGAATCAGGCGGCGCGTGTCCGGATGGATCGTCGATTCGCGCAACTGCGGTGGGTTCATCTCGCCGAGGCCCTTGAAGCGGGTGACGGAGACCGTGCCCTTGATCTTGTCGCGTTCGATGCGTTCCAGCGTCGCACGCTTTTCGTCCTCGTCGAGCGCATAGAACACCTGCTTGCCGATATCGATGCGAAACAGCGGCGGCATCGCCACGAAGATGTGCCCGGCGCGGACCAACATCGGGAAGTGGCGCAGGAACAAAGCCGTCAGCAGGGTTGCGATGTGCAAGCCGTCGGAGTCGGCGTCGGCGAGGATGATGACCTTGCCGTAACGCAACCCATCGATCTTGTCGTGGCCGGGATCACAGCCGATCGCGACTGCGAGGTCATGCACTTCGGTCGAAGCCAGCACGCCACTCGATTCCACTTCCCAGGTATTCAGGATCTTGCCGCGCAAGGGCAGAATCGCCTGAAAGTCCTTGTCGCGCGCCTGTTTGGCCGAGCCGCCGGCGGAGTCGCCTTCGCCGATGAACAGCTCGGTGCGCGACAGGTCCTGCGAGATGCAGTCCGCGAGCTTGCCGGGCAGAGCCGGGCCTTGCGTGACCTTCTTGCGCACCACGATCTTGTCGGCCTTGAGCCGCGCCTGGGCGCGTTCGATCGCGAGCATGGCGATGCGCTCGCCGAGATCGGTGTGCTGGTTCAGCCACAGCGAAAAGGCATCATGCGTGGCGCCTTCGACGAAGGCCGCGGCATTGCGCGAACTCAGGCGTTCCTTGGTTTGACCGGAAAATTGCGGATCGGCCGTCTTGTAGCTGAGCACGAAGTTCAGGCGGTCCCAGACGTCCTCCGGCGCCAGCTTCACGCCGCGCGGCAGCAGGTTGCGGAAGTCGCAGAACTCGCGCAGCGATTCGGTCAGGCCCGAGCGCAGGCCGTTCGCGTGCGTGCCGTGCTGCGCGGTCGGGATCAGGTTGACGTAACTTTCCTGCATCAGTTCGCCGTCCGGGCTCCAGCACAGCGCGAATTCGACGGCGTCGATTTCCTTTTTCAGCGACGCGACGAAGATCGACGGCGGCAGCAGTTCGCGGTCCTTGAGCATCGAGCGCAGATAGTCACGCAAACCATCCTCGTAGAACCATTCGATGCGTTCGCCGCTGGCCTCGTCGAACAATTTGACGGTCAGGCCGGGGCACAGCACGGCTTTGGCGCGCAGCACATGTTTCAGGCGCGGCAGCGAAATCTTCGGCGAATCGAAATATTTCGGGTCGGCCCAGAAGCGCACACGCGTCCCGGTCTGTTTTTTCGGACACGGGCCGATGATGGCGAGGTCGCTGGCGCGATCGCCGTTGCGAAAATCCATCTGGTAGACGTTGCCGTCGCGGCGGATCACCACCTCGACCTTGGTCGACAACGCATTCACCACGGACACGCCGACGCCATGCAAGCCGCCGGAGAACTGGTAATTCTTGTTCGAGAACTTTCCGCCGGCGTGCAGGCGCGTCAGGATCAATTCGACACCGGGAATGCCTTCCTCGGGGTGGATGTCGACCGGCATGCCGCGGCCATCGTCGCCGACTTCGACCGAGCCGTCGGCATGGAGCACGACATCGACGGTTTTCGCGTGGCCGGCGAGCGCTTCGTCGACCGAGTTGTCGACGACTTCCTGGACCAGATGATTCGGCCGCGCCGTATCCGTGTACATGCCCGGGCGGCGCTTGACCGGCTCCAGGCCCGACAGGACTTCGATATCGGCGGCGTTGTAGCGACTCATGTGGCGGCTCTGTGTGGGCAATCGATCAGGGTGGCGGTTGTGCGGATGCGATTCAAGGACGACGTGCCCGATGGGTCGCGAACTGATGTGGTTCGGCGCCCTGTCCGTAGTCGAAGTCGCTGCCTTCGGTCGCGAAGCCGGCGGCGGTGAGCGCATCGATGAGTTCGTGCGGCGTCCATGGGCGGATCAGGTCGGTCGTGGTCCAGCTGCGTTGCGGCAGATGGTTCGCGCCGAGCAAGGTGTAGCGCCGATCGATGCGATTGCAGGCGCCTTCGCGCGCAATGCGCTTCTCGCGGCGCAGGAAACCATCGCCGTGCGCGCGCAGGTAGTCTTCGCGGTAGTCGTCGTAGGGCGTCACTTCAAGCGGCAGAAAGGCGTCGACGACCAGCAGGCCACCCGATTTCAGGACGCCGCCGGCGGCGTCGAGCCATGCGCTCAGCGCTGAGGGCGTGGTCATGTAGGTAACCAGCGAATACGGCGCGAGCAGTACATCGAAGTGCGGCTCGCGCGGTAGCTCGCGCAGATCGCACTGCTGCGCCCGCGCGACCAGTCCGCACTTCTTCGCATCCGTCTGCAACTGCATCAGCATCGGTGCGGAGCGATCCAGACCCTCGATGTCGATGCCGGCTGCGAGCAGTGGCAGCAGGATGCGGCCGGTGCCGCAGCCCAACTCGAGCACGTGGCCACCTTCCTGCCGGCACAGTTCGCGGTAGTAGCCGATATCGTCGAAGCGCATGCTCGCGCCCATGTCGGTCGCGTAGACCTCGGCGATGCGGTCGTACGAGAACTCAGTCATGCCCGAATCGGGTCGCGTTGGGGTTCAAGCCGAGTTCCCGATAGAGCGTCAGTAACGCATCGACCGAGTGCTCCCAGCCGAGTTGACGACGCACGAATTCGCTCGCTGCTTCGATCGCGTGACGGTGCGCCGGGTCGCGCAGCAGCATGTCGATGGCCTCGCCCATCGCGGTGACATCAGCAACGCGCACTAGACCCGGGCCTGCGCTCGCGTCGTACCCGCGTGCGCCGGCAGCGGTGCTGATGCAGCAACGTCCCGCGAGCAGGGACTCGGCGACCTTGAGTGCCGAGCCGCGGATTTCGCGCTGAGGGTTCAGGGTCAGCGTCGCGCGTGCGAGGTACGGGGCGGGATCGACAAAACGGTCGATGATCTCGACGCCGGCGCTCGCCAGCGCCGGTTCGCGACGCAGGTGCTCGGCTGCGCCGTCGCCGGCCAGCACCGTCAGTGTCAAGCCAGGGTGACGTGCGCGCAGCGTTGGCCACACTTCGCCGAGAAATGCGCGCAGGCCATCGACATTGGGCGCATAGCGGAACGGACCCATGAACAGCAGCTCCCTGGTGTCCGGCGACGGCAGATAGCCGTCCATGCGATCTTGTGCGGCGTTCGGCACCAGGGTCGCGGTCAGCGGCTGCAGCCACGCGCCATCTTCATTCGAGCAGACGAGCAGTCGATCGAATGCTACTAGCGCAGCGCGCTGTTCGCTGTCGCTCGCGCCGCCGTCGAGATAGACGTCGTGCAAATCGAGTACGAAGGGCCGCGTGCCGATGCGTTCTTCCGCCAACAGCGCTGCTTCCATGAATTCGATCTGCACGGCATCCGGTCGGTGCGCGCGTTGCAGTCGGCGCAATTCCGCGCGCAGTTTGGTGTTGGCATGGCTGCGCATGCGCTCGGTCAGCGATTGTGGCGCGTCGCCGATCCCATCGGTGCGGCCCTGGACCAGATGCACCGAACGAAAACCCGCGAAGCCGGCCTCCGATGCAGCGCCGTGCGCACTGCGTTCGTCGCTGAGCAGGATCAACTCGAAATGCCCGGCGACGCGCCGCGCCAGTTCGGCAATGCGGCGGGCGCCGCCATGCGACGGCGGGAACGCGGCGAACGGTGAAACCAGCAGCAATTTCGGACGCGCGCCGCGCAAGATCGCCGGCGCATACCAGCGTTGAGTGCTCGCCGCCAGGTCCAACCCCTCGCAGCGAATGGTCGTTGCCTGTCGCCGGCGTTTCGCGACCTGCCAGGCGTTGGCGAATGTGCACAGTTCTCGTTGCGTCGCTTCGGGCTGGGCAGAGAGATGGATCAACGCGCGCTTGCCTTCGAGTTCAGTGAAGCGATGGCGCAGTTCGAACAGCAGTGCGTTGCGATCGATGATGCGCTCCACTTCGGCGGGGTCGTAGAAACGCCGTACCGTGCCGCGATGTTCGTGTATGGCGTGCGAGCGCGGCACGAAAACACAGTCGCGGTCTTCTTCCCAGGCGCGCACGCCCCAATCGGTGTCTTCGTAGTAGAACGGCGAGAACCCGCACGAGTCGCGGACGTAACGCCGCAGCAGGGCGGTCTGGAACAGGGCCGAGCCACCGCCGCCGTAGAGGCAGCCGCGCGCAAAGTCCGAGGCTTCCGGCTCGCGCTCGAACATCACCGGACGCGCGCCGTGCACGCGGAAATCCGACCAGCCGGTTTCCTCGCGGCGGCGGTCCGGGTCTGCGAAGAAGATCTGCGACGTCAGCGAAAAGATGCCGGCGTCGCGGTAGGGCAGCAACGCGACCAGCGCATCCGGCGCGAGGCGCATGTCGCTGTTCAGCAGATAGGTCCAGCCGTGGTGCGCATCGCGCAAGCCGGCTTCGATCGCGCCGTTGAAGCCGAGCGGACGCGGATGGAATTGCCACTGCGCCTGCGGATGCGCGGCGATCAGTTCGCGATAGTCGGCACGGTCGCCGCCGTTCACAACGATGATGAGTTCGGTCGGTTCCTCGACACGGGCGAGCGCGACGACAGCAGCGGCAAGCGTCGGGCGAAGCAGATCGGGCGTGCCACGGTCGGGAATGATCAGCGACAGGCCCGCTTGGACATCGGGGTCGGAGTGGATTGTCGGCACGAAGCGGCGTGCGGCGCGATCGCCATAACGGATCGCGAGGTACATCGGGCCCAGTTGGAGCCAGCGCCTGACGCGCGTCGACAGGGGATCCCGCATCATCAGACGATCTCGTCGGTGGCAAAGGGCAGGGGTTCGCCACGCAACTGCGCCGCATAAGCGCGCAGTGCCTGCTCGGCGAACATGGTGCACCAGACATTCGACTCGCGCGCATCGCGCCCGGGATCGAAGGCGATGCCGTCGTCGCGCACGCGCGCGATCAGCACTTCGGCAAGCCGCGCCAAGCGCTGCGCGAAATCGGAATCGGGCGCGGCTGCGAGTCCGAGCGCGGCACCCATGCGCAACGCCTGAGCGATCACATCGCTGCGTTTGGTGCCGGCGATGCCGGGCGTCTCCGGCAGACTGCCATCGGCCTCTTGCCACCGAAGGAGGGTAGCGAGCCAGTGGCACATCGACGCGAGGTTCGGCGTCGCGTGGGTGATGACGCCCTCCATGGCATACAGGGTCGGGTGCAGCATGCCGATACCGGCGTTGACGCCGAGCGCATCGACCGCGTGCAACGTGTCGCGGCAAGCCGCAGTGAACGCCGGCGGATAAGCGAACAGCGATTGCGCCATCAGCGCACGGCTTGCGGCCTTGGCCAGGAACGGTCCGCCGATGGTCGACCAGCGCGGCATCGGTGCCAGATCAGGCAGCGACCACATGCAGGCGCGAAGCTGTCCATCGACGACGAAGGCAGACCAGGCCTGCGTCAACGCCGGCATGCGTAACGCATTCGGTGCAATCAGTCGCGCGCTGGCGGCTTGCGCGAGTCCGCCCGCCAGCATGGCCAGATCGAACAGGAACTGCGCGCCATTGCGCCAGTCGCCGTTCGGACCGTCGCGGTACATGCGCGTCGGTGGCAGCGTGTCGCCGTAGTTCGCTTCAACCCACACCAAAGCCCGCGCTGCGCGCTCACGACGTTGCTCCGGCGCGACACTGCGCGCCTGTGCCAGCCAGTGCAGGTAGTAGCCGGTGATCTCGCCGTAGACATAGCGGCTGCGCCCATCCGCATCGACCACACCGGCGATGCCGCCGTCGTCAAGTTGCACCGGGCCTTCGATCAACCAGTCGCGCAGACGGTTGGCGGCACGCTCTACGGCGAAGGCGCGGTCAACGGGCATTGGCATGTGATTCCGCGAGCAAGATATCAAGAATGCGCGGCGCGCTGTGGCCGTCGCCGAAGGGCGCAGCGGCATCGAACGCAATCGGTGTTGGACGCGGCGTGGCGAGCAGGCGCAACGCGCTCTGAACCAGTCGATCGTGATTGTGTCCGACCAGTTCCACGACGCCGTCGCGCAACGCTTCAGGACGCTCGGTGGCGTCGCGGGCGATCAGCACCGGCGCGCCGAGGTATGGCGCTTCTTCCTGGATGCCGCCGGAATCGGTGACGACCAGCCGCGCATTGCCCAGCAACCGGACGAAGTCGCGATAGCCCATCGGCGCGACCAGCAGGCAGCGCGGATGCGCGCCGAGCAGACGGCGCACGCGCAGACCAACAGCCGGATTCTGATGCACCGGGCACACCAGCACCAGGTCTTCGTGCCGTTCCAGCAGTTCCAGCATCGCGACACAGACCGCGACCAGGGCCTGGCCGTAGGTTTCGCGACGATGCAGCGTCAGCACCAGCAACTGCGAGCCGCGCGCTTGCCAGTCGACCGTTGGTACGCACGGGTTGGCCAGCGCGCAGCGCAATTCGTCGACGATGGTGTTCCCGACGACAAACACGCGCGACGGCGCTTGACCCTCGTCCAGCAGGTGCTGGCGCGCACCTTCGGTGGGCGCGAAATGCCAGCGTGCAAGTGGCGCGATGCGCCGGCGAAACGGTTCTTCCGGGAATGGCCTCAGCGGGTGGGTCGTGCGCAGTCCGGCCTCGACATGTGCCAGCGCAACGCCGGCGTCGCGCGCCGCCAAGGCACCGGCATAGGCGGTCGACGTGTCGCCCTGCACTACGACCACGTCCGGCCGGCGTTCGGCGATGCAGGTGCGCATCGCTGCACGAAGATGGCTGAGCGTGCGCGACAACGAATTGCCCGGAGGGACAGGCGTGAGATCGTGCTCGGTGCGGAGGTCGAGATCAGTCAGCGTGGCTGCGATCATGGCTGGATGCTGCCCGCTGCCGACCAATTCGATCCGGCAACGCGCGTCAGCGCGCGCTGCCCGCACCAGCGCGGCCAGTTTCAGGCATTCCGGGCGTGTACCGGCGAAAGCCAGGATGCGCAGGGGCGGGGATGGGGGCACGGTGGGCGCGAGTGCAAACGCGACGAGGGACGCGGATCTTAGCGGCAGCCAGCATCCATGGGCAGATCGGCGGGCAATCGTCGGCTCCGGTAGAATGCGGCTTTCCGCTGACCCGGTGTTTCATGACTCCCCTGATTTTTGTAACCGGCGGCGTAGTGTCGTCGTTGGGCAAAGGCATTGCCTCGGCCTCGTTGGGCGCAATTCTCGAAGCGCGTGGCCTCAGGGTCACGATGATGAAGCTCGATCCCTACATCAATGTCGATCCGGGCACGATGAGCCCTTACCAGCATGGCGAGGTCTATGTGCTGGATGACGGCGCCGAGACCGATCTCGACCTCGGCCACTACGAGCGCTTCGTGAATACCCGCCTGACCCGGCGCAACGCCATCACCACCGGCAAGATTTACGAAACGGTGATCCGCAAGGAACGTCGTGGCGATTATCTGGGCGCGACCGTGCAGGTCATCCCGCACATCACCGACGAGATCAAGCGCGCGGTCGAGGAAGCGACGGCCGGTTATGACGTGGCCCTGGTCGAGGTCGGCGGCACCGTTGGCGACATCGAGTCACTGCCGTTTCTCGAAGCCATCCGCCAGTTGCGCATCGAACGCGGTGCCGACCGCACCTTGTTCATGCACCTCACGCTGGTGCCCTACATCAAGGCCGCGGGCGAGATCAAAACCAAGCCGACGCAGCACTCCGTCAAGGAGTTGCGCAATATCGGTATCCAGGCCGATGTGCTGCTTTGTCGCAGCGAGCAGCCGTTACCGGACGCCGAACGGCGCAAGATCGCCTTGTTCACGAATGTGCCGGAAAAGGCGGTCATTTCGGCTGTCGATCTGCCGTCGATCTACCAGATTCCGGAGTGGCTGCAGCAGCAGGGACTCGACCAGTTGGCTGTGGATCAATTGAAGCTCGCGGCCAAACCCGTCGCCGATCTCTCGGCTTGGCACGAAGTCTGTGAACGCGAATCACATCCGCGCGGCAAGGTCACGGTCGCAATCGTCGGCAAGTACGTTGAACACCGCGATGCCTACAAGTCGCTGGGCGAGGCGTTGAAGCACGGCGGCTTGCAGCAGTCGGTCGACGTCGACCTGCGCTGGATCGAATGCGAACGCGTTGAATCCGAAGGCACCGAATTGCTCGCAGGGGTCGACGCGATTCTGGTCCCTGGCGGTTTCGGCAAGCGCGGTTTCGAGGGCAAGATCGCGTCCGCCCGACATGCGCGCATGCAGATGATCCCTTATTTCGGCATCTGCTACGGATTGCACGCGGCCGTCGTCGATTTCGCACGCAATGTCGCCGGCCTTTCTGGCGCGAACAGCAGCGAAAACGATCGTTCGTCGCAGCATCCGGTGATCGGCCTGATCACCGAATGGCGCAGCATCAGCGGCGAGGTCGAAGTGCGCGACGAAGGTTCAGACAAGGGCGGCACCATGCGTCTCGGTGCGCAGGCCTGTCGCTTGAAGCCGGGCACACTTGCGCATCGACTGTATGGCGACGACATCATCAGCGAGCGCCATCGCCATCGTTACGAATTCAACAATCGCTACCTGGCGCGCTTCGAGGAACTGGGCATGGTGTTCTCGGGCAAGTCGCTCGACGACAGTCTCGTCGAAATGATCGAATACAAGGATCATCCGTGGTTCGTCGCTTGCCAGGCGCATCCGGAATTCCTGTCGACGCCGCGCACCGGGCATCCCCTGTTCATCGGCTTTGTCGCTGCTGCTTTGGCGTACCAGCGCAGTCGCAAGCCGCAGGAGATCGCGGCATGAAGCTGCTCGATTTCGAGATCGGCCTCGACCGTCCGTTTTTTCTGATCGCCGGGCCTTGCGTTGTTGAAAGCGAAACGCTGCAGGTCGAAACCGCGGGTGTCCTCAAGGAAATCACCACGAAGCTCGGTATTCCCTTCATCTTCAAGTCCAGTTTCGACAAGGCCAATCGTTCCTCGGACAAGAGTTTCCGTGGTCCGGGTATGGCCGAGGGTCTGCGCATCCTGTCGGAAGTGAAGCGCCAGGTCGGTGTGCCGCTGCTGACCGATGTGCACGAATACACGCCCTTCGATGAAGTGGCCGCGGTCGTCGATGTGCTGCAGACCCCAGCCTTCCTATGCCGGCAGACCGATTTCATCCAGGCGGTGGCACGCACGATGAAACCGGTAAACATCAAGAAGGGTCAGTTCCTCGCGCCCTGGGACATGAAGCACGTGGTCGAAAAGGCGCGCGCAGTCGGCAACGAGCAGATCATGGTCTGCGAGCGCGGTGCGAGCTTTGGCTACAACAATCTGGTCTCGGACATGCGCTCGCTTGTGGTCATGCGCGAGACGCAGTGCCCGGTGGTGTTCGATGCGACACATTCGGTGCAGTTGCCCGGCGGGCAGGGTGCGACCAGCGGTGGTCAGCGCGAATTCGTGCCGGCGCTGTCGCGTGCTGCGGTCGCGGTCGGCATCGCCGGGTTGTTCATGGAAACCCATCCGGATCCGGTCAAGGCCTTGTCCGACGGCCCGAATGCCTGGCCGCTCGGTCAAATGAAGGTGTTGTTGGAAACATTGCAGCGGCTGGATCGGGTCGCGAAATCCGATCCCTTGCGCTGAGTCGGTGCATGGTTCCAGCGAAGGCCGTTCGAGCGTACGGGTCGACTCGCGTTGTGCGCAATTAGTGCTAATCGCATCACGCGCCTGTGCCTTGTCGGGTATTAAGCTGACTTCCAATCAATCAGGATGCTGTCATGCCGCATGCCACCGCCATCGTCCTGTTCGGAGCCTCCGGCCGCATGGGTCAGGAAATTCTGCGCATCGCCCCGGAACGGCGTGACATCGAGTTGATCGCTGCCCTGGTCCGGCCGGGATCGACCCTGAGCGACGAGCCGGTCTGGCCGGCGCGGGCTTCGGCGCTGAGTTACGAGAGCACGCTCGATCCCGAGCAGCAGGCCGAGGTGTTAATCGATTTTTCGAACTCGGCGAGTTTCGATGCGGCGCTCGCGCTTGCGGTCGAGCGCGAAATGGGGTTCGTCAGCGGTACCACGGGGTTGTCCGATGGGCAGCGTTTGGCGCTCGAGCGGGCGGCCGACGTGATTCCGGTGCTGTGGTCGGCGAATTTCAGCATCGGTGTCGCCCTGCTGCGGCGGGCGGCGGCAGAAGCGGCCGTCATTCTCGGCGAGGACTTCGATATCGAGATTATCGAAGCCCATCATCGCCACAAGCGCGATGCGCCCTCGGGCACCGCGCTCACGCTCGGGCGCGCGATTGCCGAGGCGCGTGGACACACCTTGGACGAGGTCGGCGTGTTTGCCCGCCACGGACATGGCGAAGAGCGGGTGCGAGGTGAGATCGGCTTCGCGACGATTCGCGGTGGCGACATCGTCGGTGACCACACCGTGTTGTTTGCCGGCGACGGCGAGCGCCTCGAACTGACGCATCGCGCCAGCACGCGCGCCGTTTTCGCACGCGGAGCGTTGTTGGCTGCACGCTGGATCGCGGGCCGGTCGGCCGGTCGTTATTCGCTGGATCAGGCAGTGACTTCGCCACGCTGAAGCCGGTGGCTGAGCACACGGTCGCCCAATGCCGTGATCGCGCCCAAGGTGCGCCTACGGTAGACTCCGGAGGCGCTCAGGGCGTCCGCCTCTACGGGAGCGATTGCATGCAACAAGTTCCTGCCCTGCTGGCCCTCGCGGACGGCAGTCTGTTTCATGGCGTGTCGTTCGGCGCGGAAGGGTCCGCCGTGGGCGAAGTCGTGTTCAACACGGCGATGACCGGCTATCAGGAAATCCTGACCGATCCGTCCTACGCGCGGCAGATGGTGACGCTGACGTATCCGCACATCGGCAATACCGGGTGCAATTCGGATGACGTCGAATCGACCGCCGTCCATGCTGCCGGCCTGATCGTGCGCAACGCCACCCAGCACAGCGCCCATTGGCGCAGTCGCGTGTCCCTCCCGGATTACCTGCGTCAACACGGTGTTGTCGGTATCGCCGAAATCGACACGCGCAAGCTCACCCGCATCCTGCGCGAAACCGGCGCGCAGAATGGCTGCATCGTCGCGGGCGCACAGGCGGGCGATGGCGCTGCAGCAATTGCCGCAGCGCGCGCGTTTCCCGGTCTCAAGGGCATGGACCTCGCGAAAGTCGTCAGTACGCGCGAGTCGTATGTCTGGGATCAGGGCAGCTTCGATCTCGAACGCGGTTCGGCGCCATCCGAAACCGGCGAACTGCACGTCATCGTCTACGACTTCGGCATCAAGCAAAACATCCTGCGCATGCTCGTCGACCGCGGTTGCCGGGTGACCGTTGTGCCAGCACAAACGTCTGCGGCCGAAGCATTCGCGCTGGCGCCCGACGGCATTTTTCTGTCCAATGGCCCGGGTGATCCGGAACCTTGCGACTACGCCATCGCCGCGATCCGTGAATTCGTCGCCGCACGCATACCGATGTTCGGCATCTGCCTCGGTCATCAGTTGCTCGGTATCGCTGCGGGCGCCAAGACCCTCAAGATGAAATTCGGCCATCACGGCGCCAATCATCCGGTGATCGACCTCGAATCATCGCGGGTGATGATCTCAAGCCAGAACCACGGTTTCACGGTCGACGAAGCGACGCTGCCGAGCCATGTGCGTGCGACGCATCGTTCGCTGTTCGATGGATCGCTGCAGGGCATCGCGCTCGCCAATGCACCGGCTTACAGTTTCCAAGGGCATCCGGAAGCGAGTCCGGGTCCGCACGATGTCGCTCGGGTATTCGAACCCTTCCTGCGCGCCATGCACACGCGCCACGAACGCGCACCTCATCCCGACGCTGCGATCCTCGCCTAAGGCCATCATGTTGCATATTCTGCGCTACTTCCTCTGTTTCGCTGCCGCTTCTGCAGCCTTCGCCCAGGCGTCGAAGCCGATGTTCGATCCGATGAACGCGCCGGCGACAGCGGCGTCCAAACCGGCCGCTGCCGCGCCAGCAAAAACACCCCCACCACCTGCACGCGCTGCTACACCGGCACCGGCAACAACGGCTGTCGTGGCACCTGTCGCTGCCGCTGCGCCAGCCGCGGCGCTGCCGGTCAAACCGGTCGGACCGACCGTCGTGCCCTTCGATCAACTGGAAACACACGTCGGCAAGATGGTCTCGATAAAGACCAATTTGCGCACGACCCGCAAGGGCATTCTGAAACGATTCAATCGCGCCGGTATCGTCATCGAAGACACCAGCCGCGGTTTCGCGATGAGCATCGATATTCCGCGTTCCACGGTGGTTGAAGTCACGGTCCAGAATTGACGCGCCGAATTGACGTTCGGAATTGCAACATCGCGACGTTTGGCATGCCGTTTTCGAAGTCTTCCCGCTTCGTCTGATGCTGCCGCGGAGCAGCATCTGGCACAGAAACACTGCGCTCCCGGTCCCCGAAACCTGAGGAGATGCAAATGAATTGCCGTTCATCACAAATCGCTGCGAAGTTGCCGGCAAAACGCCGTCTGGCGCGGGCATTGCCGTTGGCGCTGATGATTCCGATGACGCCGCTCATGGTGCAATCGACCGATGGCGAAGCGACGCCGGAAGCCGATGCCGCAAACGCCGAAAGCGAAGATCAGAAACTGGAAACCATCACTGTCACCGGCTCGCGCATTCCACGCACCGAACTCGAAACCGCGACGCCGGTCGTGGTGATCGACAGTGTTCAGATCGAGCGCGAGGGCTTGACCACCATCCACGAAGCGCTGTCGACCTTGACCCAAGCCACCGGCAGCATCCAGAAAGAACAGTTCGGCGGCTTCATGCAGGACGCGAACGTGATCGACTTGCGCGGCCTTGACCCGGGCCGCGTGCTGACCCTGGTCAATGGCCGCCGCATGGCCGACTACCCGTTGCCCAGCAATGGCCAGAGCAACATCGTGAACCTCGGCGCGATTCCCGTAGCGGCGGTCGAACGCATAGAAGTGCTGGCTGGCGGTGCCTAGGCGATCTATGGCTCGGATGCGGTCGCCGGCGTCATCAATATCATCCTCAAGAAAGACGTCAGCGGGCATCATTTCGCTGGAAGAAGTGGTGGGTGACTTCAGCCTCGCCACCATTCTCGAACGCGAAGCCGAATGCCGTCTCGGCGTCGATAAAAATGGCAATGCCATCGACGCGAATTCCGGACGCTTCGATGCGGTGCCGCGCGTGACGCTCCGTCCCGCCGACGGTACTGCTCTGGCCGAAGCCATCCTCAGCATCGCGACCGGCCCGATCAATCGTGCCGTGTTGACCAATGTCGGTGTCGATGCCAACGTCAGTTATCGCCTCGAAACCGCGAAGGCCGGCGATTTCCGTTTCGATCTCGGCTGGTCGCATGTGCTTGAGCAGGAGTTTGCGGAATTCGCACAGGATCCGGTTGCGGACTTGCGCGATGACCTGTCGCAGAACCTCGACTTCCGTTCGCGCATTCGCGGCAGCGTCA
>JAYUXS010000235.1:0-1674 GCA_043752845.1 Lysobacterales bacterium
TCGTCTTTCGACCATTCGGCGCCGCTGGCTTCGATGCCGTCGCGCTTGACGGTCGCGAGCACGCTCGCGGCCTGTTCGCCGCCCATCACGCTGATGCGCGCGTTCGGCCACATCCACAGAAACCTGGGCTGGTAGCCGCGACCGCACATCGCGTAGTTGCCGGCACCGAAGCTGCCACCGATCATCACCGTGAACTTGGGTACGTGCGAACAGGCGACGGCGGTCACCATCTTGGCGCCGTCCTTGGCGATGCCGGCATTCTCGTATTTCTTGCCGACCATGAAACCGGTGATGTTCTGCAGGAATACGAGCGGGATATTGCGCTGGTTGCACAGCTCGATGAAGTGCGCGCCTTTCAATGCCGATTCTGCGAAAAGAATGCCGTTGTTGGCGACGATGCCGACCGGGTAGCCATAGATGTGCGCGAAGCCGCAGACCAGGGTCTTGCCGTAACGTGCCTTGAATTCCTGGAATTCCGAAGCGTCGACGATGCGCGCGATGATCTCGCGAATGTCGAACGGGTGACGCGTGTCGCGCGGCACAATGCCGTAGATCTCGTCAGTGGCGTAGGCCGGATCTGTTGACGGCAGTACCGCCACTGGCAGTGATTTTTGTCGGTTCAGATGGCGGATGATATTTCGGGCAATTTCCAGCGCGTGAGCGTCGTTTTCAGCGAAATGATCGGTGACGCCGGAAACCGAGCAATGCACTTCGGCACCGCCGAGAGACTCGGCATCGACGATCTCGCCGGTCGCGGCTTTGACCAGCGGCGGACCACCGAGAAAGATCGTGCCCTGTTCGCGAACGATGATCGATTCGTCGCACATCGCCGGCACATAGGCGCCGCCGGCCGTGCACGAACCCATCACGACCGCGATCTGCGGAATGTTCTGCGCCGACAGTTGAGCCTGGTTGTAGAAGATGCGGCCGAAATGTTCGCGGTCCGGGAATACTTCGTCCTGGAGCGGCAGGAACGCGCCGCCCGAGTCGACCAGATAGACGCAGGGCAGGCGGTTTTCGCGGGCGATTTCCTGCGCGCGCAGATGTTTCTTGACGGTCATCGGGAAGTACGTGCCGCCCTTCACCGTCGCGTCGTTGGCGACGACGATGATTTCCATGCCGTGCACGCGGCCGATGCCGGTGACGACGCCAGCGCCTGGTGCCTGATCGTCATACATGCCGTGCGCGGCGAGCGCCGAAAATTCGAGGAACGGCGAACCTGGATCGAGCAGGGCGCGGATGCGCTCGCGAGGCAGCAACTTGCCCCGTTCCATGTGCTTCTTGCGCGCTTTTTCGCCACCACCCGCAGCAGCACGTAAGGTCTGCGCATTCAGATCGGCGACGACGCTGCGCATCTGCGCGGCGTTGGCCTGGAAATCGGTCGAGCGGGTATCGATCGTCGAAATAATGCGCGGCATGGTTGATGTCGTCTCTGGGTAAGGCGCGAAGTCTAGCGAGCGCGCATAAAAAAACCGCCGGGTTGCCCCGGCGGTTCTTTGTATTGCAGCAAAGCTGCGAAGCGAATTACTGCTTCGGGGCTTCGTCTTTCATCTTGTCCGCAGCGTCCGAGGTCGCGGCAGCGGCGTCGGTGGTTGCGGCAGCGGCGTCCGTTGCAGCAGCAGCGGCGTCGGTCATCGCAGCGGCAGCGTCGGTCGTCGCAGCAGCGGCGTCAGC
>JAYUXS010000236.1:0-1663 GCA_043752845.1 Lysobacterales bacterium
CGGCTCATCGCCTTTCCGATCAATGAACTGCACGGCGGTTTCGAGTGCACAGCGGGCCAGCGCATCGTCGTCATTCAAGTTGATGTCGGCCCAGCTCGCGGCCAAGCCGACGGCCCGGTAGAGCGCGCCACTGTCCAGGAAATGCAACCCAGACGCTCGGCCACCGCCCGCGAGATCGTGCCCTTGCCCGAACCACTGGGGCCATCGATGGTGACGACCGGTACCTGCGCAAGATTCATCGACGACGCCTGAGTGGAAAGTCGCGATTGTAGGTGAGACGGGCGGAACCGGCACGAAGGCAAATCGCGGGCGCACGGGTCGCTGCCGGGATCAGACAACTCGCCCCGATAGAATGCGCGGGTCATGTCGCCGTTCTCGCATCAACACCCCTATCGCGCCGCCGCCTTGATGTGCCTGAGCGCCGTCCTGTTCGGCTTCATGGCGATCACCATCCGGCTGGCGTCGCACCAATTGCACGCGTTCGAGATCGCCTTTTTCCGCAATTTCTTCGGACTGATGTTCGCCCTGCCGCTGTTGTGGCGCGCCGGTATCGGCATCATGCGCACGGACAAGCTTCGCTTCTATTTCCTGCGCTGTTTCATCGGCCTCGGTGCCATGCTCACCGGGTTCTGGGCGCTGGTGCACATGCCCTTGGCGCAGGCGATTTCGCTGTCCTATTCGACGCCGCTGTTCGTCACCATCGGCGCCGTACTCGTGCTCGGCGAAATCGTGCGTATCCGGCGCTGGACGGCGGTATTCGTGGGTTTCATCGGCGTCATCATCATCGTCCGACCCGGCGCTGACAGCTTCAGCCTCGACGCACTGATCGCGCTGAGCGCGGCGGCCTTGTCGGCGAGTGCGGCGATCAGCATCAAGTTCCTGTCGCGCACCGAGCATCCCTACGCAATCGTGGTTTACATGGTGTTGATCATGACGCCGCTGTCGCTGCTGCCGGCCATCCAGGTCTGGCATTGGCCGGATCTGGCGACCTGGGGCTGGCTGGTGCTGACTGGATTGTTCGGTACCACGGCGCATGTGGCGATGACCCGCGCCTACCAGCTCGGCGACCTGTCGGCGCTGACGCCGCTGAGCTTTGTGCAGCTTCCGGTCGTCGCCCTGCTCGCCTGGTTGCTGTTCGACGAAGGCTTGGATCGCTACACGGCGATCGGCGCGACGATCATTTTCGCGTCCAATGTCTACATCGCCCGTCGAGAATCCCAACTTGCGCGCCCGACCGTCACCGCAGCGGACATCGGCAGCGAAAGTCAGGCTGGGCGCTGACTCGGCCGCCTCACGGACGGACATCGCATCCGCACCACACAGGGCCTTGAGCAACTCCCATCGCTTGGCCGTCAACACTTGCCACAGCAGTTCAGGCGTGTCGAAGCACACGCCCGCCGATCGTCTTCTGTCCCGCTCGGACGGGGATCAGGGCTTGCCGGCGTAACCGGACGGCAGCTGCGGTGCCAGCGTCCGCGCGATCAGATCGGGGACTCGGGTGAGTTCGTATTCGTCCAGCCACATAGGCGGCGACGACGATTGAGCGAAATAGAAATTCCGAATGACCACCCGATCCAGTCCGTCGCTGTTCTGCCCCGCGTCCTGAACGTCGGCAATCGCTTGGATCGTGGCGTTGTTTCGTGTCGCCCCGGACGGGCACTCT
>JAYUXS010000237.1:0-4169 GCA_043752845.1 Lysobacterales bacterium
GAAAGTGCTGTTTATGACGCACTCGTGCGCATGGCGCAGACCTTCTCGCTGCGCTACATGCTGGTGGATGGACAGGGCAACTTCGGCTCGGTCGACGGCGACTCGCCGGCGGCGATGCGCTACACCGAAGCGCGCATGGCCAAGCTCACGCATCAGTTGATGGCTGACATCGACAAGGAAACCGTCGACTTCACGCCGAACTATGATGAGAAGGAGTTGGAACCGTCGGTGATGCCGACGCGCGTTCCGAATCTGTTGATCAACGGCTCGGCCGGTATCGCGGTCGGCATGGCCACGAATATTCCGCCGCACAATCTCGGTGAAGTGATCGATGCGACGATCGCGCTGATCGACGATCCCGACATTGGCGTCGACGGCCTGATGCAGTACGTGCCGGGGCCCGACTTTCCGACTGCGGCGATCATCAATGGCAGTTCCGGCATCATCGAGGCCTATCGCACCGGCCGTGGCCGCATCCATATCCGCGGCAAGGCCGAGATCGAGACCGACAGCGACGGTCGTGACTCGATCATCATCAGCGAATTGCCGTACATGGTGAACAAGGCACGGTTGATCGAGAAAATTGCCGAATTGCACAAGGAAAAGAAGATCGAGGGCATCAGTCCCGACGGGTTGCGCGACGAGTCCGACAAGGACGGCATGCGCATCTTCATCCAGGTCAAGCGCGGCGAGCAGGCCGACGTGCTGTTGAACAACCTGTTCCAGCAGACCCAACTGGAAACCGTGTTCGGCATCAACATGGTTGCTTTGGTCGACGGCCAGCCAAAGATCCTTAACCTGAAACAGATTCTCGAAGCCTTCGTGCGCCATCGCCGCGAAGTGGTCACCCGTCGCACGATTTTCGAACTGCGCAAGGCGCGTGGTCGTGCGCATGTGTTGGAAGGCCTGACGGTCGCGCTCGCGAACATCGACGAGATGATCGAGCTGATCAAGACCTCGGCCAATCCGGGCATTGCCAAGGAACGCCTGCTCGCCAAGCGTTGGGAACCGGGTCTGGTGCGCGCGTTGCTCGGCGCCGCCGGTGCCGAACTGACGCGCCCGGAAGATCTGCCGCCCGAGGAAGGCATGCACGACGACGGCTACCAGTTGTCGGAAGTGCAGGTGAAGGAAATCCTCGACATGCGTCTGCAGAAGCTGACCGGGCTTGAGCAGGAAAAACTGACCGAGGAGTATCAGGAGTTGTTGACCGCGATCCGCGGACTGATCGCGATCCTGACCGATCCGGCCTTGTTGCTGAGCCTCATTCGCGACGAGTTGATCGAAATGAAGACCGAGTTCGACGATCCGCGTCGCACCGTGATCCAGCACAACCAGGAAGATCTGAGCAACGAGGACCTGATCGACAAGCAGGATCTGGTCGTCACGCTGTCGCATTCCGGTTATGCGAAGGCGCAACCGGTACGCGATTACCGCGCGCAACGTCGCGGCGGCCGCGGGCGCTCGGCGACGGCGATCAAGGAACTCGATTTCATCGAGAATATCCTCGTCGCGCACAGCCACGACACCATCCTCTGCTTCACCTCGGGTGGCCGCGTGTTCTGGCTGCGCACGTTCCAGTTCCCGATGGCTGGGCCGAACTCGCGTGGCCGACCGATCGTGAACCTGTTGCCGAAGCTCGATGCCGGCGAGAAGGTCAACGCGATGTTGCCGGTACGCGACTACAGCGATGATCGCTTCGTGTTCTTCGCGACCCAGGCCGGCGTCGTCAAGAAAACGCCGCTGAGCGACTTCTCGCGTCCGCGTTCGATGGGCATTCGTGCTGTGGACCTGGATGAGGGCGATCGTCTGGTCGATGTCGCGATCACCGACGGTTCGCGCGACGTGCTGCTGTTCGCCTCGAACGGCAAGGCCGTGCGCTTTGCCGAGGACGCGGTGCGCGCCGTCGGTCGCAGTGCGCGCGGTGTGCGTGGCATGACTTTGGCCGAGGGCGAAAAGGTCGTGTCGATGATCGTCGCCGACATTGGCGACATTCTCACCGCGACCGAACGCGGCTACGGCAAGCGCACGCCGCTCAACGACTATCCGCGCAAGGGCCGCGGTACACAGGGCGTCATCGCGATCCAGACCTCGGATCGCAACGGTGCCCTGGTCGGGGCCGTACAGGTCACCGAAGCCTACGAAATCATGCTGATCAGCAATCAGGGCACGCTTGTGCGTACGCGCGTCGGCGAAGTGGCGCAGGTCGGCCGCAATACCCAAGGTGTGACTTTGATCCGTTTGCCAAGTGACGAGAGTTTGGTCGGATTGGCGAAAGTGGAGTCGCTTGGCGACGAACCGCCGGGGGATGATGCGGTCGAAGCGGAGGTTGCTTCGACGCCGCCGGAGAACGCAGGATGATGAAGGTCAAGGGCGCGTTGCTCGCGCTGCTGTTCGGGTGTCTGCACGCGCACGCGGACACAGCGATGCCCGTTGACCTTGCGCTCGACTCGCGGTCACGCATGCAGGCGGCACGTGACGCCGTATTGCCCTATGTCGTCAGCATCTTTGTCGTGCGCGAGGACGCGATCCAGGGCCGTGCCGAGTTGCGGGTTTCCAGCGGCAGCGGCACGATCATTTCAAGTGATGGCCATGTCGCGACGAATGCCCATGTCACCGAGCACGGCAAGCGCTTTCGTGTGGTGCTTGCGGACAAGCGCGAACTCTCGGCGACGCTCGTCGGCGCGGATGCGTTGTCAGACATCGCCGTGCTGAAAATCCGCGACGTGCCGGCGGCGGGTTTTCCGTTCGCGAAATTCGCGAGCGCGAATACGCTGCAGGCGGGCGACGTGGTGATGGCGATGGGTGCACCCTGGGGCATGGCGCATTCGGTGTCGCAGGGTGTCGTCAACAATCCGGAACGGCTGTTGCTGGCGCTGTTCCAGGACGAAGCTGATTACGAGCAGCAACTCGGTCAGAACCAGCCGACCGCGCGTTTCTACGCCTGGATACAGCACGACGCGTCGATATCGCCGGGCAATTCCGGCGGGCCGCTGGTGGACTTGTCAGGTGAGGTCGTTGGCATCAACACCCGCGGCAATGCCATGGGTGGCGATATGGCGTTTGCGATTCCCGCGCCGGTGGCGAGCCAGATCGTTGCATCACTGATCAAATCGGGCAGTGTGCCGCGCAGTTTCTTCGGTTTCGGCGTGCGCTCGTTGAAGCGCTCCGGATTCGACCGCGGCGTGCTCGTCAGTTCGGTGATCCGTGAATCGCCAGCAGCGGTGTCCGGACTCGAACCCGGTGACCGTATCATCGCGATCGACGGCCAGCCGGTCACGGTCGCAGAACCGGAACAGGTGCCGCCATTCCTGCGCGCGCTGACCGAGCGCCGCATCGGCGACACCATGGAAGTCGAAGTACTGCGCGGCAGCGCGAAGCGCGTCGCCAAGCTGAAGTCGATCAGCTATCCACCGGACCTTGGCGGCGACCTCGAAATCAAGGCATGGGGCGCAACTTTTACCGAGTTGACGCCGGGCATCGCCCGCACGCGTTACCTCAGCCGCGACGCCGGCTTGCTGGTTACCGGGGTGCTCCCCGGCAAGCGGGCGGCGACGGCGCATCCGCCGCTGCAGGTTGGCGATGTGATGCATGCCGTCGATGGCAAGGCCGTTGGCAGCGAGCATGACCTGCACGGATTCGACCTCGACAACGTTGGCGCCGCGGCCCGTCGCGTGGTTGAACTTGAGCGCAACGGACAGCAATTGATCAGCGTGCTCGATGCGAAACCAGAACGTGCGGATGACAAGAAGTTGCGCGAATTGCCGAAGGCCTGGATTGGTCTTGATACGCAGCCGATTACCGCGACCACGGCTGCGCTGATTGCCGGTCCATCGGGCGGCGGTTATCGCGTCACACGTGTCTACGATGATTCGCCAGCCGCGCGAGCGGGCCTGCGTGTCAGCGATGTGATCACAACGCTCGCCGGCGAAAACGTGCCGGTGTCGGGTGACGAGGGTGACGAAATCCTGCAGCAGCGCATCCGCGAAGCCTTGCTGGATGAACCCTTGGCGCTTGGTGTCTGGCGTGATCGTTCGGCGGGCGTGATCAGTGTCACGCCAGTGGTGGCACCAACACCAATTTCATCATTGAGTTCGCGCACCATCGAATGGCTCGATGTCGGTGTGCGCAATATCGGCTTCTACGATCGCGTCTCGCGTCGTATCGCGCCG
>JAYUXS010000238.1:0-4167 GCA_043752845.1 Lysobacterales bacterium
CGACGCCGTCGCGGACGAATGGGAACTTGACCGCTCGCACCGGCATCGCCTTGCCGCGAATGTCCACCGCTAGCGGTTGCGCTGCTGCGCCCTTGGGTACGCGCGCGAATGCCACCGACTTCGCGAGGGTGGGCGCGAACGAGCCGCTCAGGATTTCGCCATCGCCACGATCGGTGATGACACGCTGGCCATGGCGCAGTACACCCTTTTCGTCGAGCACGATGCCGATCATCTCGCGCGTGACGCCGGCTGCTTTCTGCGCGACCAGTGCATTGCGGCCGATGAAGTCGCGATCTGCCGGTTCCAGTGCAATCGTCCAGGCCAACGCGGCTTCCCACGGTGACACGGTTTCGTCCATGTCCTGACCATACAGGTTCATGCCGGCTTCGAGCCGCAGCGTGTCGCGTGCGCCGAGTCCGGCGGGCTTCACACCGGCACCTATCAGTTGATTCCAGAACTCGATGGCGCGCGACTCGGGCACCATGATTTCGTAGCCGTCTTCACCGGTGTAACCGGTGCGGGCGATGAACAATCCGTCGATCTCCTCGGCCACAAACTTGCCCAGCGCTTCGGCGCGCATGGTGCCGTCGGGCGAAAGCAAGCTGTGCACGCGCGACCGCGCCGTCGGTCCCTGTACCGCAATCATCGCGTAATCGCGGCGCTCGGTCAGCGTGACGCCGAAGCGTGAACCCTGTCGCGCGAGCCAGTCGAGATCCTTGTCTCGCGTCGATGCGTTGACGACGACACGGAAAAACGATTCATCGAGGAAGTAGACGATCAGATCATCGATGACGCCGCCGGTTTCATTGAGCATGCAACTGTAAAGCGCCTTGCCCGGCGTTTTCAGCTTGTCCACATTGTTGGCGAGCAGATGGCGCAAGAACTCGCGGACGCGAGCGCCGCGGATGTCGACGATGGTCATGTGCGAAACGTCGAACATGCCGGCGTCGCGTCGCACCAGATGGTGCTCGTCCAGCTGCGATCCATAATTCAGAGGCATGTCGAAGCCGCCGAAATCAACCATGCGCGCGCCCAGGGCGCGATGCGAGGCATTGAGAATGGTCTGATTCAACATGCGGACTCCGCGCCCGAGGATCGGGCGCGGAGCATAACGACTCAGGCGTCTATTTTCTCGACACCGAGATTTTGTCCGTCAGTGCGAGTAATGCGCACGCGCGTGCCTGCGGGTTGGTCGGCGCCTTCCACCGTCCACAGCGCATCGCCAATCTTGAGCTTGCCGCGGCCGAGTTCGATGGGTGCATCGAGCATGAACTCGCGTCCGACCAGTTGATCGGCCTTGCGGTTGAGCAGGGGCTGGTCGCTCACGACTTCGTTCTTGCGGAACCATTTCCAGTAGACCCACACCGCGCCAATCGAGCTGATGCCGAACACCACCATCTGGCCGAGTATCGGCAGGTCGGGCACGAAGATGACGACGACGCCAACCAGGAAGGCGGCGATTCCGAACCACAGAATGCTGGCGCCGGGAATCAGGGTTTCTGCAGCAAGCAGCGCCAGCGAGATCGCCCACCAGGTGTAGACGAGCTTGCTCATCTCAGGCTCCCGGCAAGGTCGGCGCCTTGGGCGCGCTGGTGGGCTTGTCGAACGCGCCCTTGGCGATCTCGGCAATGCCGGCGATCGATCCAAGCAGGCCGGTGGTATCCAACGGCATCATCAGCACTTTTTGATTCGGCGACGACGCGATCGCCTTCAGTGCCTCGACGTATTTCTGGGCGATGAAATAGTTGATCGCCTGCACATTGCCGCGGTCGATCGCCTGCGACACCATCATCGTCGCCTTGGCCTCCGCTTCGGCCAGGCGCTCGCGCGCTTCGGCGTCCTTGAACGCGGCTTCGCGACGGCCTTCGGCTTCCAGCACCGCAGCCTGCTTCTCGCCTTCGGCGCGCAAGATTTCCGATTGCCGTGAACCCTCTGCTTCAAGCACCTGGGCGCGCTTCTCGCGCTCGGCTTTCATCTGTCGTGCCATCGAGTCGACCAGGTCGCGTGGCGGCTGGATGTCCTTCAATTCGATGCGATTGACCTTCAGGCCCCACGGATGTGTCGCTTCATCGACGACGCGCAACAGCTTGTTGTTGATCTCGTCGCGCTTGGACAGCGACTCGTCGAGGTCCATCGAGCCGATTGCGGTGCGGATATTGGTCATGATCAGGGCGGTGATCGCCTGTTCCAGATTCGAAACCTCGTAGGCGGCCTTGGCGGCGTCCAGAACCTGGTAGAACACCACACCATCGACCTTCACGACGGCATTGTCCTTGGTGATCACTTCCTGCGAGGGCACATCGAGCACCTGCTCCATCATGTTGATCTTTCGACCGACATTGAAGATGTAGGGAATGATGATGCCGATGCCCGGCGTCTGCGAATGGGTGAACTTGCGAAAGCGCTCGATCGTGTATTCGAAGCCCTGCGGCACCATCACGACGCCCTTCCACAGGGTGAAAACGATGAAGACAAGCAAGAACCAGCCTATGTATTCCATGATGCGTTCCCGTTAGATGCCGCGCAGTATAGGCATCCGCCGACGATCACGCAGCCGGCGAGACGCGTTATTATCGGCGCGCTCGCCGCGGCGCGAGGATTCCATCCAAGTAACGAGGAGTACCCGAATGAAGAAGATGCTTCCACTCGCCATCGGTGCAGCGCTGATTGCCGCATCGTCCAGTGTTTTTGCGATCACCGACGAGGAAGGCAATGCCTCGTTGCAGTTCAATTTCTCGGCACCGGGCGCGCGCTCGCTGGCGATGGGTGGGGCCTTCATCGGCCTTGCCGACGACGCGACGGCCGCCTTCTCGAATCCGGCCGGGCTGGTGCAGCTCGCTTCGCCCGAGGTCTCGCTCGAATATCGCATCAATGATTTCAGCACCGAATACGTCGATTCCGGTAGCTTCACGGTCGACCCGTTTTCGACTGCTGGCGTGAGCTATCGCGAGGCCAAGAGCGATACCCGTTCCCCGTCCTTCCTGTCGTACGTGTGGCCGCATGACAACTGGGCTGTGGCGGTGTATCGCCACGACTTGCTGAACTACGAAACGGCGTTCACCTCGCGGGGCGTGGATTCGGGTCTTCCAGGCGGTGCAGGCGACATCTTCCCGTTCGACGCGAATATCGATGTTTCCATCCTGAGTTACGGCCTGTCCGGCGCGTTCAAGTTGTCGGACGATGTGTCGATCGGCATTGGCTTGAATAGCTACAGCATGGACATTGATTCGAACACGCGTCGCTTCACGGCACTCGGCGACTCGCTCATCCGTTTCTCGACGCAACAATCTGGCGGCGACAGCGGCTTCGGTTTCAGTCTCGGCGGCCAGTACAAGATCAACGATCAGTGGCAGGCCGGTCTCGTCTACCGTCGCGCGCCGGAGTTCAAGTACACGGCGAGCATCTTTGCCGGCAACACGCCCGGCATCAATTTTGCGCGAATCGACAAGACCGCCTATTTCGACGCGCCCGACGTGTTCGGCGCCGGACTCGTGTTTCGGCCCACGGATGCCATGACCTTCGCGCTCGATGTCTCGCACATCGCCTACTCGCAACTTACCGACAACACGCAGTCGAACTTCATTCTCGACGACAGCGGCGCCAATGCACGCGCGGCCCTTGATCCGTTGAACATCGAAGACGGTGTCGAGGTGCGGCTCGGCATGGAATACACATTTACCGAAGCGAAGGTGCCGTTCTCGCTGCGCGCCGGTGTCTGGCGTGATCCCGAGCACACCGTGCGCTTTGAAGGCGTGCCATCGAATGTCGGCGATGCGCGTGCCAATGCGGTGCTGTTCTCCGCCGGTGACGACGAACTGCACACCTCGCTCGGTTTTGGTTGGGCGTTCGAGAAATTCCAGATCGATGCCGCGTTTGACGCCTCGGATCGCAACGAGGTTGTGGCCTTGTCGGGTGTACTGCGCTTCTGACGCTTGATGGCGAATGCCGACCACGAAACGCCGCAGTTCGCTGCGGCGTTTTTTTGTGCGCCCGGCACGGGCACATTCTTGGAGGTGAAAGTCCTCTCGCAAGCTGACCACAGTGAGCGAAGTGAAGCGCAACTGCGGAGGGGTGACCGACCGTGGGGAGGAAGCGTGGAGCGAATCTGCGGGCCGATGGACAAGAACCGGATAGAAGGCGGTGCCGACCAAGGCGAGCGGTCAAGAG
>JAYUXS010000239.1:0-4165 GCA_043752845.1 Lysobacterales bacterium
CCGATGCTGACCGCCGGGCTGCCGTCGGCTTTCATTCCAGCCGTCAACGCGAGGTCACCGATATTTTGTCCGGAGGTGGCCCAGCCGATGATCGGCATGATCATCTTGTCGACGAGTGCGGTGACGATCTTGCCGAATGCGGCACCGATCACGACACCGACGGCGAGGTCGATGACGTTTCCGCGCATTGCGAAATCCTTGAACTCGCTGATCATGCCCATGGCGCTTGCTCCTGTTCGATGGTGGACCATGAAAACCGGGTCAGACGATGCGCCCGGTCAGTGCCGGCAGGCCGGGAAAAGTGGCTTCGAAACGGTCGCCACGCTGCAAGGCAGCGACGCCGGCTGGTGTGCCGGTATAGATCAGGTCGCCGGTCTGCAGATGGAAGTAGTGCGACAGCGCAGAAATGATCTCCGCCGCATTCATCACCATGCTGCTGATGTCTGCCTGCTGCCTTGTTGCATCGTTGACGCGCAATTGCAGCAGGCCCGCATCCGGGTGACCGAGAGCGGATGCCGGCATGATCGCGCCGATCGGTGCCGACGCATCAAAGCCTTTCGCAGTGTCCCAGGGCAGGCCGCCGGCCTTTGCCTTCGCCTGCAGATCACGACGCGTCAGATCGAGCCCGACCGCATAGCCGAAGATCGCCGCGCGCGCGCGCTCGACATCGAGCGCGGCACCGCCGGACTGCAGCGCGACCACGAGTTCCACTTCGTGATGCAGGTCGTTGGTCGCGGGTGGGTAGGGCACATCGGCGCCGTCGGTGACGATCGCATCGGCCGGCTTCATGAAAAATACTGGCGCATCCTTCGATACCGTCGCCCCCATTTCCTTGGCGTGCTCGGCGTAGTTGCGGCCGATGCAGTAGATGCGATGCACCGGAAAACGCGCAGCGTTGTCCACGACGGGAATGCTCGGCGGCGGCGGCGCGGGAATCGAGAAAGATGTGGTGTTCATCGGCTTTGCGGGTTCCGGGAGGTTGCTCGGGGCGGCGCGGCGCATTACACAATACGCCGATGACTGCTGTCACTTCGTCGTCATGGTGTGGTGCGGCAAACTGCCCGGCATACTGCGCACCGCATCGCCTTTTGGAGTTCACCATGGATCGTCAGGAAGCCCTGATCTCGGCCTTGCGCATCGACCGCAAGAATGCAGCCCCAAAACGTCGACGATGGCCGTGGTTGGTGGCGATCGTGTTGCTGGCCATCGCGGCATTCGTGATGATGGGCCGCGGTCGACCGATCCTCGTTGAAACAGCTTTGGCACGTGCAGCGGCGAGCGACGAAAACGCCTCGGTGCTCGATGCATCCGGTTATGTCACGGCGCGCCGGCAGGCGACGGTCTCGTCGAAAGTGACCGGCAAGGTGCGCGAGGTGTTGATCGAGGAAGGACAGCGTGTCGCGGTTGATGAAGTACTGGCCTATCTCGATGACACCGAGGCCAGGACCGACGAGGGTCTGGCACTGGCGCGGCTGGCCGCATCCAAGACCGCGCTCGGTGAAATTCGCGCGATGCTCGCCGATGCCGAACGCGAGCGAAAACGGCAGCAGGAGCTGTTTGCGCGCAAGCTGAACTCGCGGCAGGCACTCGATGCGGCAGGCACGCAGGTGGATGCGCTGCGCGCGCGATTGACGAACGCACAGGCACAGATTCCGGTCGCCGAGATGCAGTTGCAGGCGACGCGCAATCAGCTCGCGAACCTGCAGGTGCGGGCGCCGTTCGCCGGCGTGGTGACGGTGAAAGCTGCTCAGCCCGGTGAAATGATTTCGCCGATCGCGGCCGGCGGTGGTTTCACGCGCAGCGGCATCGGCACGATTGTCGATATGGATTCACTTGAGGTTCAAGTGGACGTGAACGAGGCCTACATCAACCGCGTCACCGCGAAGCAGCCGGTGAATGCAGTGCTCAATGCCTATCCCGAGTGGAATATTCCGGCGAGCGTGATCAACATCATCCCGGCCGCCGACCGCACCAAGGCGACGGTGAAGGTGCGCATTGCGCTGAACAGCAAGGATGCGCGCATCGTGCCGGACATGGGCGTGCGCGTGTCCTTCCTCGAGGACCGCAAGGCCGGTGCGCCCAAACGCGAAGGCGTGTGGATACCGACACGGGCGATTGCCGGCAAGGACAAGGACGTGGCGGTGTTCGTCGTCGCCGCCGATGGCCTGGCCAAGCGCGTGCCGATCGTGCTCGGTGAAAAACGCGATGCCGACCAGCTCGTTACCAGCGGTTTGAAAGGTGGTGAGCAACTGGTGCTTGGTCCGTTCGACAAGTTGCGCGATGGCGCGCGTGTCACCACGAAGAAAGCCTGATCCATGCCGGCCTTGATCGAAATCCGCGGCCTGACCAAGGTCTACGAGCGTGGCAAGCAGCGCATCGAAGTGCTGCATGGCATCGATCTCGATATTCCCGATGGCGATTTCGTTGCGCTGATGGGGCCGTCTGGCTCGGGCAAGACCACGCTGCTGAATCTGATCGGCGGCCTCGACACCCTGACCGAAGGTGCACTCGCGATCGATGGTGCACGCATTGACGGACTCTCGGGCGCCGCGCTTGCGGCTTGGCGTGCAAACACTGTCGGCTTCATCTTCCAGAGCTACAACCTGATGCCGGTGTTGTCCGCGCAGCGCAACGTGGAATTACCCCTGCTGCTCGCCGACATGAGCGCGCGCGAACGTGCTGAACGCGCAAACGTGGCATTGGAACTGGTCGGCCTTTCTGATCGTGCCGGACACAAACCGAATGAGCTGTCGGGCGGTCAGCAGCAACGCGTTGCGATCGCGCGCGCGCTGGTGTCTGATCCGCGTATCCTGATTTGCGATGAGCCCACCGGCGATCTCGATCGCAAGACTGCAGACGAGATCCTGCGCCTGCTGCAGTCGCTCAACCGCGACCACGGCAAGACCATAGTGATGGTCACGCATGACCCGAAGGCGGCCGAATACGCGCGTCGTACCGTGCATCTGGACAAGGGCACGCTGGTCGATGAGGCGGTGCATTGAGCGATGAAATATCTCCCCCTCATCGTCGGTGCCCTGTTCCGCAAGAAGTGGCGCACATTGCTCGCACTGTTGTCACTGACCGCAGCCTTCCTGTTGCTCGGGCTCGGTCAGGCGGTGAATTCGCTGATCGCCGGTGGCGCTGACTTTCTCGGCGCCAACCGCCTGATCACCCAGGCGCGCACCAGCTTCACGCAGCCCTTGCCGATGCGCATGTTGCCGCGCATCGAAGCCGTACCCGGCGTGAAGTTCGTCAGCCATTCACAGTTCTTCGGTGGCGTCTATCAGGATCCACGCAACTTCTTTCCGCAATTCGCAGTGAATCCGCAGCGTCTGTACGACACTTATCCGGAATGGAAGCTCGACATCGATGAGCGGCGCACATTCATTTCCACGCGCAATGGTGCGATAGCCGGGCGCGTGTTGGCTGAAAAGCACGGCTGGAAAGTCGGCGACACCATCCCGCTCAACAGTTTCATCTGGACCAAGACCGATGGCACCCGCGACTGGGAATGGAAGCTCGTCGGCATTTTCGATGGTCGCGATGAAGAGTGGCAGTCGCGCACCAATCTGATGTACCTGAATTACGCCTATTTCGACGAATCGCGTGTACAGGGCGCACGCGGACTCGCGGGGGTGTTCGTCGTGGTCGTAGATGACCCGATGCAAACCGAGTCCGTCGCCGCAATGATCGATGGTCAATTCGAAAATTCGCCGGACGAATCGAAGACCCAGAGCGAACAGGAATTTCAGCTCGGATTCCTGCGCCAGATCGGCGACATCGCGTTCATCATCAACGCGATTCTCGGCGCCGCGTTCTTCTCGATCCTGATCCTCACCGGGTTCATCATGAACCAGTCGGTGCGCGAACGTGTGCCCGAATTCGGTGTGCTGAAATGCCTTGGATTCACCGATCGCACCGTGCTTGGACTGGTGCTCGCGGAATCGTTGGCACTGTGCACGCTCGGCGCCGTCAGCGGGCTCGGGCTGGCATTGCTGGTCGCTGGCGGGTTGCCGCCGGAATTCCCGATCACGCTCGACTCACGCGTGTTCGTGATCGCTGCTGTCACCACCGTTCTGCTTGCCGTCGTGGTCGGATTGCCGCCGGCCTGGCGCGCCATGCACCTGAAAATCGTCGACGCACTGGCTGGGCGCTGAACCATGAA
>JAYUXS010000240.1:0-9468 GCA_043752845.1 Lysobacterales bacterium
CTGCGATCTACGGCCTTTGTGCGGTGGGCACCGACCCCTACGGAACAACGCTGCCGATGGAAGTCGACGACCTCTCGCCGATCCAGCCTGCGCTGGACAAGCTGCCGCTGGCAGATCGTGAAGTCGTCACCGATTATCTGAAGCACAGCAATGGCGATGTGCTGCCCGCACAATTTGCCGATCCGGATGCACCGCTGACCGCGCGCACCTTCGCCCAAGCGATCGCGCTCGAGAAAGACTTCCGCGTGAAGATGGCGGCGCAGGACGAGAAAGCTGCGGCGATGCGGGCCGTGCGCGAGCCGAGCATGAAGCCGCTGCGTGACAAGCGATCTCCGGGCATGCCAATGACCCGCTGATCCAGGTGATGACCTATCGCCTGTCGAATCGCTCGACGCGCACGCTGACAGCGGTCAGCGGCACCGTCGAAATTCCAGGCAAAGGCCAGATGTCGGCCGCGCAATGCTGGATCGACCAGAGTGAACCTCTGGCGGCGCTGGCGCCACGCGAAGTGCGTTGCGCCAATACCAACCGCGGCGCGAATGCCGAGGAACGCGAAATGGTGACGCGCCCGATGTCCGAACTCACCCTGTTCTGGAATCCCGCGGAAGTGAAGTTCGCCGACGGCAGCGTGCTCAAGGCCAAGCGCTGAAAAGCATCGACGTTGACGAAATACTGACCGATTGCGCGTCATGATGACGCTCATCTCAGGGAGAAGGATCATGCGGATTGTCTTGCTCGGCGCCAGTGGATTTGTCGGACGCGTGTTGCTGCGCCGTCTCGCGCGCGACGGCCATGACCTGCATGTACTTACGCGCAATCGCAGTCGTCACCGCGATCTCGCGCTGTTTCCGGGCGTGACCCTGATCGAGGGCGATGTGCACGATGTCGACCTGCTGGCAAAACACTTCAAAGGTGCGGACGCGGTCGTCAATCTGGTCGGTGTGTTGAACGAAGCTGGCGTCGGCGGCGATGGTGGTCGCGGCTTCGAGCGCGCGCATGTGCAGTTGACACAGGCCGTGATCGCGGCGTGCAAGCAATCGGGCGTGCGCCGCCTGATGCAGATGAGTTCCTTGAATGCCGGGCGCGGTGGCAGTCATTACCTGCGTACACGCGGTGTCGCCGATGTCGCGGTGCAGGCATCCGGACTGGACACGACCATCTTCCGCCCTTCAGTGATCTTCGGCGCAGGCGATGGCTTGTTCTGTCGCTTCGCCGGATTGCTGAAACTCGCTCCGGTGATGCCGCTTTCGGGTGCATCGGTGCGCTTCCAACCGGTGCATGTCGGCGATGTTGCCGAAGCCATCGCGCAGTCGCTGTCGCGTCCCGACAGCATTGGCGCTGCCTACGAACTGGGCGGGCCGGAAGTGGTGACGCTCGCCGAGATCGTACGTCTGACGGCGCAATGGTCGGGCATGCAGCGACTGGTGCTGCCACTGCCGCAAGCACTCGGCTGGTTGCAAGCGGCCGCGTTCGGGCTGTGGCCGCTCGCGAACAAGCCGCTGTCGCTCGACAACTTCCGCTCACTCGCCGTCGATTCGGTGGTTACGGGTGTCGATGGCTTGCAGCAGCTCGGCATCGCCAAAACCGCGATGGCGACCATCGTCCCGAAGTATCTGACGGCAACGGCGTGACGATCGGCCGCGCCTCGGATACGCGTTCTCGTGACATCGAAATTGCCTGTGGATCAGGTGCGTTGCCGAACCGACGAACACCCGCACTGGGCATAGATTGCCGGCCAAGCGTCGACCACGCCTTGCAGCGCGACACTTGCGTTGCACCAGCATCTTTCCAAGGAGAACTGCATGAATCACACCGCTTCCGACGCCGTCACGGCGCGTACCAACGGCATCCTTCCACTCGACACCAGTGGCCCGGGACCGGAGCTGATGTGCGCAAGCACACTCACCGGCAACGATGTCTACAACCACAAGGGCGAAGACCTCGGTGACGTCAAGGAATTCATGCTCGACACCCGTACCGGCCGCGTCGCCTATGCGGTTTTGTCGTTCGGTGGATTCCTCGGCATGGGCGACAAATTGTTCGCCGTGCCGTTCAGCGCCTTGAAGCTCGATACCTTGAACAAGCGCTTTACTCTGGACGTCGAGAAATCGCGCCTTGAATCCGCGCCTGGCTTCGCCAAGGACCATTGGCCGAACATGGCCGACCAGACCTGGACCGACAGCATCCACGCCTATTACGGCACCAAGCCGTATCCGGGCGACATGAGCATCTGATTCACGATCACGGCGCGCTGGCGGCAGTTCGCTTCGGCAATTGTCAGTGCTGGTGATCGATGATTCGCGAGGCCGGCAGTCACTTTCGTCGGCCTCGTATTTTGTGTGTCGAGTTTGCACCTCGACGTGGCTTATTGCGTGACCTCTTGTGCGGCAAGAATGCGATCGAGTGCCGCCGCTGCCTGGACCTCGGCCTGCGCTGCACAGAGGCAGGCGCCGAAGACGAAAATGCATCCCGCCAGATAGATCCACAGCAGCAAGGCGATGATGCCGCCGAAGGTACCGTAGACCGCATTCAGCGAAACGAAGTACTTGAGATAAATCACGAACAGCCACTCCGACGCCTGCAACAACAGTGTCGCGCTCAAGGCTGCGAACCACACTTCCGACAATCGCGTGCGGCGTCGCGGCGCGAGCCGATAGAACAGCACCAGACTGAGGAACACCACAAGCATGGGCAACAGGTAACCGCCGATGGTGTACACCCAAGCCTGAAATTCCTGCATCGGCGCCAGCCAGGCCTTGGCCATGCGCGTCACCATCGGAACGGCGATGCTCGCCAGCACGGCGATGACCATGATTGCGAGGAAGGCAAGACTCGCAAGCGGCTGTTGCCACCAGTTGTGCGCGTCCACACCCCAGGCACGATTGGTGGCACGGATCAGCGTCGAGAAAAAACCCAGCCCCGCCCAAGCCAACAGCAGCAATGCGAACAGGCTAGCCTGACCGCGTTCGGCGATCACCCCGGAGACTGTGTCGAAGATGTAGCTCTGGTTGTCGCCATCGATCGGGATAAAGGTTTCGACGTAGGCGATGATCTCAATGCCGGCAGCGCTGCGATCGACAAACATCGACGCGATCGAGACTGACAACACGATCAACGGAAACAATGCGAAGAACGCGAAATGCGCGAAGGCACCGGCCCATTGCGTACCGTCGATACCGTCAAAGCGATACATTGCCGACCGCACCACGGCCCAAATTCGGTGGCTGATCTGATCGATCTGGAATGGCAGCGGCATCGGTCGATATTCGCTCAAGGCAGTTCGGGTTCCACGGTGTTCGTTCGCAGCGACTTCAGGTGTTCAGTTGCCAGATACGGAAGTTCAGTGTCGCCGCCACGGTAACCCAAGCCAGATATGGCAGCAGCAGCACACCCGCAAGCGGACGCACGCGCCAGAACAGGCGCACCGTGACGGCAAGCATTGCCCACAACAGCAAGATTTCCGCGAACGCCAGGCCGATCTGATGCAGGCCGAAGAACAAGGGCGTCCACAGCGCGTTGAGCAGCCATTGCACGACGAACAAGCCCAGTGCCGGCCGCTGACGCACCCAGCCGCCCTCGCGCCAGACCAACCATGCGGCAACGGCCATCATGGCGTAAAGCGTGCTCCAGACGGGCCCGAACACCCACGCCGGCGGGTTCCACGAAGGCTTCTGCAATGCGAGATACCAGCCATCGACGGACACGAACACTGCGCCTGCGGCGGCTGAAAAACACAGCAGTAGCCAGCCGATCAGGACGATGGCTTGGCGGGCTTTCGATGGAGCGTAAATGGGCGCAGCGATCATCGAATTGCTTCCTCGGTTGAGTCCGCTCCCGACACCCAGTCGCGAATCTCCGGCGGGTCTTCGCCGTGTTCACGAATGTACTGGGTATGGGCACTGAGCCGGGCGCGCATTTCCTGTACCAGTGTCGCGGCAGGCGCATCATGCAGGCCGACACGGTTGTCGTGGTTGATGCGGCGGTAGGTCAGGCGCACGTCGGCTTTCTTGTTGACGACATGATCGATGAAGCCGGGATCCTGATGGCTGAAATTGTTGTGGTCCTCCCGCCTTGCCTGCTGCAGCTGACTCGGTCTGTTGCTGACGAGTCTTGCGGCAGCTTCGACTGCAGGCTGTCCAGCGGCGCTGGTCGTGAATTGCGTCAATGCGTCCGCGCCCGCGCGTTGATGCCAGTTGCTGCGCGCCGATCGGGTGCTGTTCGGGGTACGCGGGCTCATGGGCCGGGCGGCGATGTCGGCCGCGCCTCGACCGACGCGCGCTGACGCCAGACGTCAAGCAGCACGATGGTGACGGTGAGCGTGATCGGACCGAGGATCAGGCCGGCCGTACCGAACAGGATCAGCCCACCGACGACCGACAGGAAGGCAAGCACCGTGTGCAATTTGAGTCGGTTACCGACCAGGATCGGACGCAGCAGATTGTCGATGGTGCCGACGACCAGCATGCCCCACAGCGCCAGGATCAGCGCCCTGCCCCAACTCCCTTCCAACAACAGGAACATGGCCGCCGGCACCCACACCACGAAAGCACCTAGCACCGGCACCACGGCGAGCACCGCCATCACCAAGCCCCACAACAGGGGCGCCGGGAGGCCGAGCCACCAGAACATCAGGCCACCCAGAATCCCTTGGACCGCAGATACCGCGAGCGTGCCGTACACCGTCGCGTGAATGGTGTCGTCGACGCGTGCCAGCAGCCGGTCCATCTCGCGATCGGTCAACGGCGAAAGTGCACGCAAGGCGCGTAGCAGCAAGGCGCGGTCACGCAGAAAGAAGAACAGCAGATAGAATGTCAGACACACGCCGAGCAGCTGATACAGCGAGCCCTTGACGATCGAACCGGCGAACGTGCTGAGCCAGGTCGCGATGCTCTTTGCGGTACCCGGCAAATCCAGCTGTTGCTCAACGCGGTCGGCGATCGGCGCGAGCCGCGGTTGCGCGGCAATGACGCGCCGCCACTCGCCAGCGGAAATCCTGGTTTCAACCAGGCTCGCGCCCGAAGCCGCCTGTTGCACCAGCTGCTGGCCGACGAATGCGGCAGGCACGACCACGATCATCGCGATCAGGAGTACCGACGCAAGCGCAGCAAGACTCGGGTGTTTCAGCTTTGACTCGAGCCAGCGTTGCCACGGTGCAAACAGCACCGCAAACGCGAGTGCCCAGGCGAGCGCCGGCAGGAAGGGCACCGCCATCAGATAACAGAGATAACTGCCGAGCGCGGTCGCGACGATCAGCATCAGGGTCTGCACTTGACTGCGCGAGCCCCAGTCGACGGTATTCGTCGCTTCGGCCTTTGGCGCCGTCGATTTGTCTGCGTTCATGCAGCACCGCCATTGGACATCACCAGCTCAGGATTTGCGGCCAAGTGGCGCTGCACCGCACGCGCGATCATCAAGGCCTCGTCGGTATGCAGCACGCGTACGCGCACCCGGCTCGCATCGGCCGAGATCACCGGCGCGCCCTGTGCATTGCGCGCGGCATCGATCTCAACCCCCAGAAATTCCAGGCCGTCGCAGATGCGCAGCCGCACCGCGTGCGCGTGCTCGCCGACGCCGGCAGTGAACACCAGCGTGTCGAGACCACCGAGTACGGCGGCGAACGCGCCGATCCACTTTTTCGCCTGATAGCAGAACAGTGCTACGGCTTCCGCAGCACGCACATCGGTCGCTTCCCGCGCGAGCAGGTCGCGCATGTCCGAGCTGGTACCGGAAACGCCGAGCAGACCGGATTCGTGGTTGACCATATGCTGGAACTGTGCGGCGCTCATTTTCTCGCTGCGCGCGAGAAAGTCCGGCAGGCCCGGATCAATGTCGCCGCTGCGCGTGCTCATCGGCATGCCGGCGGCGGGCGTGAAACCCATGCTGGTGTCCACACTTTGTCCGTCACGCACGGCAGCGAGGCTCGCGCCGCTGCCGAGATGCGCGAGGATCACCCGGCCGCGCACGGCCGCGGGGTCGCGAAGACGCGCGAGTTCTTCCATCAGGAAGGCATACGACAGGCCGTGAAAACCGAAGCGCTGCACGCCAGCCGCATCCAGCCGGTGCGGGATAGGCAACAAGCGCGCGACGCGCGGCAACGTGCTGTGAAACGCGGTATCGAAACAGGCGATCTGTGGCAGGTTCGGGTAGCGCGTACGCAACATTTCGCTCAGTTCGAGCGTGTCCGGCATATGTTGCGGGTCAAGCGCGCTGATGCGATGCAGTTCATCCACCAGCGCCGGGGTCACAAGCGTTGGCACGACATGACGCATGCCATGCACGACGCGCAGGCCGATGGCGATCACCGATGCGAAATCCGGTTGCCGCTCGAGACTGTCCAGCAACTGCGTCACGGCCGACCCGGAGCCAGCGGGTCCAATGCGATCGACTTGTCCCTCGAGCTTGCGATGCAGCGACTGCGCGCAGTCGTAAATGGCGAACTTGATGCTCGACGAACCACCATTGAGGGTGAGAATGTTGGGCATCGATCAAGCTCCGTCGGAAGCATTGAGTGCGGCATCGACGATCACTTGCGCCGCCGCCAGCACCTCATGCAGATGGGCGTCGCCGAGAAAGCTTTCGGCGTAGATCTTGTAGACGTCTTCGGTGCCCGATGGTCGCGCCACAAACCAGGCGTTTTCGGTGATCACCTTGATGCCGCCGATGGGCGCATCGTTGCCGGGCGCGCGATCGCGCACACGCAGGATCGGTTCGCCGGCGAGTTCGCCCTGCGTGAACGCCCGCGCCGACAACTGTGACAGCCGCTTTTTCTGCGCGTCACTTGCCGCTGCGTCGATCCGGTCCGCGCTCGGCGTGCCCAAAGCGGTGCTGATCTCGCGATACAACGTATCGAGCGTGCGTCCGCTGCGCGCACTGATCTCTGCAGACAGCAGCGCGGCGGCGATGCCGTCCTTGTCGGTCGTCCAGACCTTGCCATCGAGACGGCTGAAGGTCGCGCCCGCGCTTTCCTCGCTGGCAAAGCCGAGCGTGCCGTCGGCGAGCTTGTCAACAAACCACTTGAAGCCGACCGGCACGTCGAACAGCGCGCGACCATGACGTTCGACGACCCGGTCAATCAGGGCGCTGCCGACCACAGTCTTGCCGATCGCCCGATGGCGCGGCCAGCGTGGGCGCTCGCGCAGCAGGTAGTCGATCGCGACGCAGTGATAGTGGTTGGTTGCCAGCAAGCCACCGTCGCGCGTGACGATGCCGTGTCGATCGTGGTCGGTGTCACAAGCGAAGGCGATGTCGTAGCGATCGCGCAGGGCGATCAGGCGCGCCATCGCGTAGCGCGAGGACGGGTCCATGCGAATGCGGCCGTCCCAGTCGCGGCTCATGAAGGCGAAGGTGGGATCGACCTCGGTGCTGACGACATCGAGGTCGATGCGATAACGCTCGGCAATTTGCCCCCAGTAGTGCACGCCGGCACCACCGAGCGGATCGACACCGAGGCGCAGTCCGGCACTGCGGATCACGTCGAAGTCGAGCACGCGGCCGAGATCGGCAATATAGGCATCGCGGAATCCATGCTGACGTGTGGTCGCGGCGATGCGCGCTTGCGCGAACGGCATGCGCCGCACACCAGCCAGCCGATCGGAGAGCAACGCGTTGGCTTGCGTCTCGATCCACGCAGTAATGGCGGTGTCGGCCGGGCCACCATTGGGCGGGTTGTACTTCAAGCCGCCAGTTTCCGGCGGGTTGTGCGAGGGCGTGAGCACAATGCCGTCGGCGAGCTGCGTCGTTCGCTCGCGGTTGTGCTGCAAGATGGCATGCGAAATGGCCGGGGTCGGCGTGAATTCACCTGCTTGTGCAATCAGCGTGGTGACGCCATTGCCGGCGAGCACTTCGAGCGCCGTCTCGAACGCCGGCTGCGACACGGCGTGGGTGTCGATGCCGAGGAACAGCGGGCCATCGATGCTGCGGCGCGCGCGATAGTCGCAGATCGCCTGGGTGATCGCCGCGACATGCCAGGCATTGAAACTGCGCGCGAAAGCACTACCCCGGTGCCCCGAAGTTCCGAACGCCACCCGTTGCGCAGCAATACCGGCTTCGGGTCGCAGATCGGTGTAGTCGGCGAGCAGCTTGCCGACATCGAGAAGATCCGACGCGGCGGCGCGCTGCCCGGCGAGCGGATGGAGGTTTGCAGTCATGGCAAGGGCTCTTGCGGAGCGCGCGTGATGATCACCTCGATCACGTGTGCGCGCTGATCGTCCTGCAACAGGATACCGTCCTCGCCATGCTCGATGTCGCCCTCACGCAGGATCACGGCGGCGGGACCGGCGGGGCTCGTGCGTTGCGTGACCTGCAAGCGATATATCGTGCTGCCGTAGCGATATTGAAGTGCGTAATGGGTCCAGTGCGCGGGCAGGCACGGATTGATGTGTAGCCGATCGCCACGGCGCTGGATGCCGAGCAGGGATTCGGTGATCAGGCGATACATCCAACCGGCCGAGCCGGTGTACCAGGACCAGCCGCCGCGACCGACGTGCGGCGCAACGCCATAGACGTCGGCGGCAACGACATAGGGCTCGGCCTTGTAGGTGGCGACACGCTGTTCGCCGAGGCCGTGGTGCACCGGGTTGATCAAGGCAAGCAGATCCCACGCACGTGCGCTGTCGCCAAGGGCGGCGAAGGCCATCGCCGCCCAAATCGCTGCGTGCGTGTACTGCCCTCCATTCTCGCGGACACCGGGCACATATCCCTTGATATAGCCCGGATTGAGCGTTGACTGATCAAACGGCGGATCGAGCAACTTGACGATGCCCTGGTCGCGCTTCACCAGATACTGGTCGAGCGAGGCCATCGCCTGACGTGCGCGGGCGTCGTCACCGGCGCCGGACAGCACGGACCAGCTCTGCGCGATCGAGTCGATCGCGCAGTCGGTGTTGGTCGATGATCCGAGCGGCGTGCCGTCATCGAACCAGGCACGGCGATACCAGGCGCCGTCCCAGGCATGCAGTTCGAGATTGCGCCGCAAGTTCTCGGCCTCGACCTGACAACGCCCGGCAAAGACGCTGTCGCCATTCTTCATGGCCACCGGGGCGAAAGCCTTCAGCACGTCGTGCAGGAAGAATCCCAGCCACACACTCTCGCCGAGACCATGGATGCCGACCAGGTTCATGCCGTCGTTCCAGTCGCCGGAACCGATCAGCGGCAGCCCGCGCGCGCCGAAGCGCAGGCCATGCACGATGGCGCGCACGCAGTGTTGATAGAGGCTCGCGGATTGCGGTGAACGTGCGGGCAGGTCGTAGTACGACTCCTCATTCGCGAGCAGTTGGCGGCCATCGAGGAAGTGCAAGGATTCGTCGAGCACGCCGACATCGCCGGTCACTTGCACATAGCGACAAGTGACGTAGGGCAGCCACAGGTAGTCGTCCGAGCAGCGCGTGCGCACGCCACGTCCCGAAGGCGGATGCCACCAGTGCTGGACATCACCTTCCGGATACTGGCGCTCGGCCGAACGCAGCAGGT
>JAYUXS010000241.1:0-9455 GCA_043752845.1 Lysobacterales bacterium
CCACGAGCCATGCTCGCCGATGAACATGCCATCGGCATAGCGCGCGGGCAATGCATTGCCGGCGGACTGCACCAGGCCAAGCGGCGCAACATGCGCGCCAAGCGCATAGTCCGGCACCAGCGCACTCGCGACGAGATCGGGTCGTGGCGGCTTGACGCGCGCATCGACATGCGCCCCGTAGTAACTGTAGGGCCAACCGTAAAAGCCGCCATCGCGCACCGAGGTCAGGTAGTCGGGCACGAGGTCATTGCCGAGTTCGTCGCGCTCGTTCACGACCGTCCACAACACGTTGCTGTCGGGTATCCATGCCATGCCGTTGGGATTGCGCAAGCCAGAGGCAAAGATGCGATGCGCACCGCTGTGGATGTCGACTTCCCAGATCGCGGCGCGCCCGGCTTCGACCGCCATGCCGCGCTCACCGACGTTGCTGTTCGAGCCGACGCTGACAAAGAGCTTGCCACCGTCGCGATCGGCGATCAGGTTCTTGGTCCAGTGGTGATTGATGTCGCCGCCGGGCAGGTCGACGAGCTTGGTGCCGGCGGCATCGATGCGGGTGGCGCCGCTGACATACGGAAAGCGCAGAATGGCGTCCGAATTCGCAACGTACAGATCATCCCCGACCAGGACCATGCCGAACGGCGAGTTCAGATTTTCCAGCAAGACACTTCGCATATCGGCGACGCCGTCAGCGTCGGTATCGCGCAGCAGGCTGATGCGGTTGGCGCTTGGCACGGCTGCACCGGCACGCTTCATCGCACGGCGCATGAACCAGCCGCGGATGCCGCCGCTGTCGTCAGGCTTCGGCGGTGCGTTGGTCTCCGCCACGAGGACGTCGCCATTGGGCAGCACATGCAGCCAGCGCGGATGATCGAGCCCACGCGCAAACGCATTGACGGTCATGCCGGGCGCCGGCAATGGTGCGGCGTCTGCTGGCCAACCGACCGCCTCGGCGATGTTGACCGTCGGGAGCAGTCGCTTCGTGGGAGCGGGCAGCGCCGGGTGTACGCCCGTGCCGGCGTCCACCGGCAATGTCGCCATCTTGCTGCACGCGGCGAGCAGCCCGGTGGTCACGGCGATGGACGCGCGCAGTGTGATCGTCAGCACCGACGTTGCCATGGCCCGGATTCACTCGAAGCCATCAAGAAATATCGCGTCCGGTGGCGGAACGATTTGCGGCAAGGCGGCAAGGCTCTGTCGAAACTGCGTACCGATGCGATTGAACGAGCCACCGATCAGCACGTTGGCGTTCGCATCGATCGCCACGGCGCTGACATAGGAACCGCCGATATCGGGTGCCCAGAACGGGTCCAGCGCGCCGCTGCCGAGCGTGGAAAGCTTGGCGGCGCGGTCACGAACCTGGCCGTTGATGGCGATGAAACCGCCGGCAACAAAGATCGAGTTGGTGCCGCTGAGTGCGAGGGATTCGATTTCCCCGTCGGCAACCGGCGCCCAACTCGCATCAACGACCGCCGGACTCGCGATGCTGACCTTGGCGAGGCCGGCACGCGCGAGACCGCCGACGCTGGCGAAGCCACCGCCCAGATACATCGCGCCGTTCTCGAAGACCATGCTGGGCGCAAATCGATTGGCGTCGAGGTTGGCGACCCAGTTGGGATCGGCATTGCCGCTCACGGCATCGAGCTTCGCCAGACCCATGCGCGCGCCGCCGTTGATCACATTGAAAAAGCCGCTCGCAAACACACTGCCATCGGGAGCGACCACCAGCTTGTTGACGGTATCGTCCGCTCCGGTGGCACCACCCCAGGTGGGAAACAGCGCACCGGTGGTGCCGGACAGCTTGGCGACACGGTTGCGCAGGTTGCCGGCGATCTCGGCGAACGAGCCGCCAACGTAGACCGAACCATCGCTGGCAACGGCAACCGTGCGGACACCGCCGGCGGACGCCGGGTTAAAGGCGAGGTCGAGTGTGCCAGGGGCAGCGGTCGCAAACTTTGCGATGCTCGGTCGCAAGACGGCATTCGCATTCAGGAATGTGCCGGTCGCATAGACGTTGGCAGCGGTCGTGTCGAGTTGCAGCGCGCGTACCGGACCGTCGGTCCCGGCGCTGAAGTCGGGGTCGAGCAAGCCGAGTGCGGTGAGCTTGAACAGATTGCGGCGCGGCACGATGCCGACGAATGAGAAGTCACCTCCGACGAGCATGCTGCCATCGTTCAAACGGGCGAACGCCAATACTGCGCCCGGACTCATTACATCGAGCGCGGCGAGCGCGACGCCACTTGCATTGAGCGCAGCAAAGCCGAGGCGAGCAGCGCCATTGAGGTCGGTGAACTGGGAACCACCGACATACACGGTACTGCCATCGAAGGTTTCAATCACGTTGACGGCAGCGTTGATCACCGGAGCGAAATTCGGATCGAGTGCGCCATCAAGCGTCGCCAGGCGCGCCAGCGCGATTCGCGGCGTTCCGTCGATTTCGGTGAATGAGCCGGCGACATAGATGCGGTCTGCATAGAGCGCGAGCGAAAACACGTCACCGCCCGCAATCACCGGCACGAAGGTCGGATCCGCGACCGCCGTCAGCGTGTCAACGCGCGCAATCCGCGCATGCGGCTGGCTGGCAAACGTGGTGAATTTGCCACCGGCATAGAGCTTACTCGCGCCATCCAGCTGCAGGCTGGTAACGACTTCATCGGCACCCGGGTCCCAGCTTTCATCGACGGCACCGACGACGCTACCCGCGACCTTAGCGATAAATGCCCGCGGAATCGAGCCGATGACATTGAAGTTGCCTGCGACGTAGAGGAAGTCGGCACCGGCGTCGTATGCCAACGCGATCACCGAACCGCCGACGTTAGGATCCCACGACAGATCCGGCACGCCGTTTCCGGCCAATGCGACCTTGGCCAGGCGACCGCGCGACACACCGGCCATCATCGTGAACGTGCCACCCGCAAAAAGTGCACCACTGCTGCCCTGGATGGCCAGTGCGTCGACCGAGTCGTTGGCACCGGGATTCCAGTTGGGATCCAGAGTGCCAAAGGCGTTGGCGTCGAGCTTTGCGATCCGGTCCCGCGCTTGCCCGGCAATCTCGGTGAAGAAGCCACCGACGAAAATGTTGCCATTGGCATCGACAGCGATGGCGTTGACGCTGCTGTTGGTACCGGGATTGAAGTCGGGATCAAGCGTCCGATCTGCGCGCAGCCGCGCGAGATTGCGGCGCGGCACGCCGTTGACCTCGGAAAAATTACCGCCGAAGACGACCGTGCCGTCGGCACCCTCGGCGATGGCGTTGACCGAACCGTTGGTCCACAGTTTCAGGTCGGGCAATGCCAAAGGTTCGGGCTGTTGGGCGACGCCAAGCATAGGCAGCAGCAGTGCCGCGAGCACGAACACAGGCGCGCAGCGGCGCGCGATGGCGTGAGCAAATTCGGGGAAGCTGGACATGGAATCAGGGTTCCTGCGGTGAAATATGGCGACTGCGCGGGCCCGACGAAGGGCGTCGGGCGCATGTCCACCCCACATTACCGATCGCGCCCGCCGGCTTCGGTGCGACAACGAACACTCATTCGTCTGTGGCGCAGCGGCCTCGGGGCAAACGTAAAGGTTTCGTGTACGCTACCGTACCGAGTCGTGTCCGCAGCTTTCAGATACTGCCAATCCCTTCGCGCACGATCTGTATCGCGCGCAGTCGAGTTCCAGACCTTGAGGATCACCATGAACGCCCAGCACCGCGCCGCAACCGGCACCCGCATCACGACGTCGTCCCAGCAAACATCAACATCGCGGCACCGGCTGATGCGTCCGTTCGCACAGGCAATGGCTATCGCCACGATCGGCTTTGCTTCGATGGCGTCCGCACAAACGGTACCGCTCGGCAACGCGACCAGCTTCAGCGTGCTTGGCGCCTCGGCCATCACCAATACCGGCAACACCGTCGTGACCGGTGACCTTGGTATCTCGCCGAACAACGCGAGTTCGGTCACCGGGTTTCCGCCGGGCGTAGTGGTCGGCGCCACGCATTTCGCCGATGCGGTGGCGCTCGCGGCGCAAAACGACGTGACGACCGCGTACAACACGCTCGCCAGCCGCGCCTGCGGCACTACCATTTCCGCCGATCTCGGCGGCAGTGTGCTGGTTCCGGGCGTCTATTGTTCGGGCTCGACGATGGGACTGACCGGCGCACTGACACTGGACGCGCAAGGCGATCCGGATGCGGTGTTCGTTTTCCAGATCGGCAGCGCATTGACCACCGCCAGCGGCGCCTCGGTCAACATCATCAACGGTGGCCAGATCTGCAATGTTTTTTGGCAGATCGGCAGCTCGGCGACGCTCGGCACCGGCACCAGCTTCCGGGGCAACATCATCGCGCTCTCAAGCATTACCTTGAACACCGGTACCAGCGTCAGCGGTCGCGTGCTTGCCCGCACCGGTGCCGTGACCTTGGCGAACAATGCGGTCTCGATCTGCAGCCTGATCGCTGGTGGCGGCACGCTGCCGGGCCTGGAAAAGTCGTTTGCGCCGAATCTGATCGACGTGAATGGCGTCTCGAGGTTGACGATCACGTTGAGCAACCCCAATCCGGCGGTCGCGACCCTGACGGCGAATCTCGTCGACAACCTGCCGACCAACGTGTTTGTCGCTCCGCTGCCCGATGTCAGCACAACATGCGGCGGCGCCGGTTTGCCGATCGCGATCGCGGCAGCGACGACAGTGACCTTGCCGGCCGGACGCAGCATCCCTGCCAATGGTCTGTGCACGTTGTCGGTCAATGTGACCTCGGCCTTCGTCGGCATTTACGTGAACACGCTGCCCATCAATGCGCTGATGACGAGCAATGGCAACAACCCGGCACCGGCCAGCGCTACGCTGACTGTCCGCCGGGGAACGCTCCCGGTTCAATCGCCGATACCCACGCTGACGTCGTGGGCGAGCTTGCTGCTCGCAGTGCTGGTGACCGCGCTGGCCGGCATGATGATCCGCAGCCGCAGCATGTAGAACCCGGATCTGGCCGGGCGTAGCGGTCACCCCGCGCTCGTCCGGCTTTTGATCTTGGTTTATCGGGTTCTGCCCGACTGAATTACAGCCAGTATGCGCCGATGCGGGCGATCCGCTCCTTGATACGCAGCAGCAATGACCGGCGCCGCCAGTGCTGTGTCGTGATCTCTTTGGATGCCGACACGTCGGCACGGAAGTCGGTTTCCATGCGCGCGGCGAATTCCCGCCCGAGCACCACCGCGTTGATCTCATCGTTGTGCAGGAAACTGCGCCAGTCGAGATTGGTCGAACCCACGGTTGACCAGACGCCGTCGATACAAGCCGTCTTGGCATGCATCACGCCGCCGCCACGCTCGTGGATCTTGACGCCAGCACGCAACAACGTGGCGTAGTGCGAACGGCCGAGATGGAACATCAACCCCGAATCGGTGTGACTCGGCAACACCAGGCTGACCGCCACGCCGCGCGCCGCCGCATCGGTGAGCGCCGTGAGCAACTGCGGGTCGGGCGCGAAGTAGGCGATCGTCAGATGCACGGTCGATTCGGCATGGCTGATCGCCGAAATCAAGGTGAGATAGATCAAGCTCTTCGGTTCGTCCGGCGTGCTGCCGATGGCGCGCACGATTTCGTCACCTTGTGCAGTGAGCAACGGAAAATATTGTCGCTTTGGCACCGCTTCGGCACCTTGACGTGACCAGGTCTGCAGGAACAACTTCTGGAACTCGGCCACCACCGGGCCTTCAATGCGGATGTGCGTGTCGCGCCGGCCGCTTTCGGCATCGGGCATCGTGTGCCCGGTCGCGCGCGCACTGCCACCCGAAGGTCCGCTCGAATAGGTGTCGCTGATATTGATGCCGCCAGTAAAGGCGACGCGGCCATCGACGATCAACTGCTTGCGATGATCACGATGGTTGATGCGCCATGCCTTCTGCCTACCAAGCAGTGGGTTGAGCGGATTGAATTCGAGCACACGCACGCCGCCAGCACGCAGCCGGTCGAAGAACGCGGCGGGTGTCGTGATGCTGCCGAAGCTGTCGTGGATGATGTTGACCTGCACACCGGCCGCCTGGCGTTCCAGCAATAGGTCGGCGAACTGTCGCCCGGCCACATCATCATCGAAAATGTAGGTTTCCAGGTTGATGTGATCGCGCGCGTTGCGGATGTCGGCAAACATCGCCGCGTAGGTTTCCGGGCCGTCTTGCAGCAAGGTCAGTTTGTTGCCGAGTACCAACGGACTGCCGACGTTGACCGCCTGTTCGTAGGCGAGGTGTTTGGCGAGCGCGTCGGACGCACCCTGCACGCCTTCAAGTGAATCGAGGATGCGTGCGCCGCGGACGCTCGACACGGGTCCGGTCGAACTCTCGAACTCGACCGCGGCCGCGTGCGGCTTGGCCATTTCGCGATCGACATTGGGCAGGCTTGCACAGGCTTGCAGCAGAAGTGTCGCTGTCAGCAAAGCACTCAGCCGGGTCGGACGAACCACGTCCGCATCTGCAAAAGAAATCCCGCACAGCCTGCGCTGCGCGGGATTGGACGAAGGCGATCTCACAGCCACGGCGGGCTGGTGTTCGCGTTAGTTCGACGCCGTCACCGAGTTCGAAATGATCACCTCGACACGACGATTCTGGGTACGACCGGTATCGGTGTCGTTGCTGGCAACGGGACTGGTTTCACCCTTGCCGGAAGCGACCAGGCGACTCGCGCCGACGCCGTGTGCGATCAGAAAAGCCTGGACCGAATTGGCTCGGCGCAGGGACAGGTTGAGGTTGGTGCCGTCGTCGCCGACGTTGTCGGTATGGCCTTCAATCATCACCGTGCGATCACCATAGCGATCGAGAAAGATCGCGAGTTTGCCGAGATTCGATGGCACGCTGCCGTTGAGCTCGGCGCGTCCGGTTGCGAACAGCACATCGCCGAGCGTGACCACCAGACCACGATCGGTTTCACGCGCATTCAATTCGGTGATCTGACGTTGCAACTCGTCACCACGCTGGCGTTCGCTGCGTGTGTCCTTGCGCGCCGCATCGGTTTCATTGCGTGCGTTTGCAGCATCTGCGCGTGCTGCGCCGGCCTGCTGTTGGGCGCGCTCGGCGTCGAGGCTGGCGATGTTCGCGTCACCGCGCGCGAGGTCGGCATCCAGGCGGGCCGAATCGGTTTGTGCCTTCGCCCTCACGGTATCGGTCTGGGCCACGTCGGCTTCACTGCGGGCGATGTCGGCATCGATGCGAGCGAACTCGGTTTCCTGGCGCGCTGCATCGGTGTCGCTGCGGGCAGCATCGGTCTGGTCACGCGCATCGCGGGCGTCGGCGCGGGCAAAGTTGGCATCGCGATGGGCACGATCGGCTTCGCGGGTGCGGGCATCGAGTCGAGCCGCGTCGCGTTCGTCCTTCAGGCCTTCGCGTTGATCTTCCGACCAGCGTCCCTGTGCTTGCGCCCATGCAATATCGACCTTGCGATCGGCGATCAGGACCAGATGGCGGCCGAGTTCCTTGTCGCGGGTCGGCACTTCAGCCGCGCGCACAGCAATGTCTGCGTCCCTGATCGCGAGTGGTGCCAGCGGTGCGAGATTCGGATCACCCTGCAGCTCGCTCAGCTTGTTGCGTGCCGATTGCGCGCCGTCAGGTTTGGTCATCGATGAGCCGCACGCCGCCAGCACAAGGGAAGCGAGTGCGAGGGTGCCGACTTGCGAGATGTTGCGAAGACGAGTGTTCATTGCGGCGATCCTTCATTGCGTTTCATTTCAACTTCAAGCGCGTCGGTGCTTTTCTTCATATCGGCATTGACCTCGGCAGCCTTGCGCGCTTCGGCCTTGGCGAAGGCGAGTTCGGCAGCGGCCCGCGACTGTTGCGCCAGGCGTTCGGCCTCGATCATTTCTTCACGTTCCACTGCGCTGCGCGCTTCCGACAATTTGACACGGGCTTCGCGCAACTCGGGCGACGTATCGCTTTCAATGCGCGCCTGTTCGGCATGCCCTATCGCGAGCTCGGCGGCTTGCAGGGCCTCGCTGGGCGGCTTCGGCGTACTCGCGCATCCGGCCAGAGCCACCAGCGCGGACGCGGCAATGGCCAGGCGCAGTGACGCGGCGTGCAACACGATCGCCTTCGAGATGGTTCTGGTCTTGGTCATGCCGATTCCTCGTGACTGTGGCAACGATGGTGTTGCCCACTGCTTCCAGTGTAGGTGGCGGCGCGTGGGTGGTCGGTACGTTGGCGAACGCAGCGCTGGCCAATGCCAAGCGCCTGACGATTGTCTGGATCAGGAAGCCTGTTCCTCGAAAAACGTCTTGACTTGACGCGTCGCGCGCACGCGGGTGGTGACGTAGCGTTTCTGGATCAGCGCAATAAGCCGCAGCTCGACGCCTTCGGTTCGCGCGAGTTCCGCCCTACTCAGCTTGTCCCAAGTCACTTGCGCGGCATCGATTTGCTGCGGCCATGCGCCGGTGACGGGTGCCACTTCGGCAACCACCGGCTTCGGCGGTGCGCTCATCAAATCGTCGTCGCCTTTCGCGGCCACCAGCGGCGCGGCGACTGCCTCAACGGAGTGCATAGACACGCTCATCGCGGATGATGACGCGATCACCGGTGCGCAGACCCGGATTCTGCAATTGGGTGACGTGTCCGTAACGACCATCGTCGAGACGCACTTCGATGCGGTAGCCACTTTGCTGGTCGCGACGATTCTTCTCGACTTCGTGGCCAATCACGCCACCGGCAATCGCGCCTGCGGCGGTCGCGGCGCGGCGGCCATCACCCGAACCCACGGTATTGCCAAGCGCACCGCCGATGATCGCGCCGAGCACCGTGCCGCCACCGATACGCTTGTCGTCGACCCAAACTTGCTCGATACGCTCGACGCGGCCGCAACTGTCGCAGCGTTCATCGCGATAGCGTCCATCGTCGCGGCGTGAATCGTCCTGGTGCGAGTCGTAGCGCGGTTGATCCACGTAGCGTGCCTCGCGGTACCGCGGCTCGGTGACGCAGCCGGCCAAAACCAGCGCGCACGCTGCGGCCAAGCCGGCTTTAAGGAAATGATTGCGCATGGTGTTCTCCAGATCAGTGCAGTCGGCCACGCTGGCGTAGCCGCAGCAGCGCGGTTCATCGCTGCGGCACGTCAGATCGGTAGAAAGCTTGAATGGCGGACGCGCAAGCGTCGGTGCGCCGACGCACCCTGCGCGTCAGCGCGAAGCGGTGCGCTGTCGGCGCGAACGCAGCGACACACTGGTCAGTCGTCGACGCGATGCTCGCCGGCGATCACTTCGCCGAGATCGAAGCCGGAGCCGTCATCGACCAACCAGGTGTAGTCGGAGTAGCTCAGATCGGCACCGAACGTGGTCTTCGCCGCCATCAGCCGCACGCTGCGCACGCACAGTTCGCGCACACCGGCGAACTGTTCGCGCATGCGGAACCAGATCTGTGCTTCCTTGCCAAGCTTGACCGCGTAGCAGTCCAGCAACAGCTCGGTCTCGCCGGGGTAACTCATCTCATTCACCCACACCGCGC
>JAYUXS010000242.1:0-4150 GCA_043752845.1 Lysobacterales bacterium
GCATCGAGCGGCATGTGCTGCGTGGCGCGGCGACATCAAATGCGCCCGACAACGCAGCGGAGACCGCGTCACCGATCGCGGTCGCGACCGAAAGATCAACGCCGCCACGTCGCGCGCCGGTCGCCGATGCACCACTGCCGCGAGCGACGGCGACGCCCGGTCGTACCTCCCTGCTCGACGAACTTGGCGAGAGCGCGCGTGCACCAAAGATGCTGTTGATCGTCGAGTCGCCACGCGCACCCGACCCGCGCACGAAACCGATGTTCGCAGCCATCCGCAGCCTGCTGCCGCCGCACCAGATCATCGACGCCAGCGACTCGCCAGAACAATGGCCGAGTGTCGTGATCGCACTCGGCGGTCGCCATCAACCACCGGACGGCACCCACCTCGTGCAGTCGCTGTCGTTGCAGTATCTGCGCGGCAATGCCAGTGCAAAACGCGCGCTGTGGCAAGCAATGCGGGCGCTGATCCGGCCGTCGCGCGGCGCCTGAGTGGTCGCCGCCTTCGACCTGTCCGCGCAGGTTCGCGCGATGACTGAAAGCGACCTCGATGAAGTCGCCCAGGTCGAAGGGCGCGCCTACGAATTTCCGTGGACGCACCAGATCTTCCGCGACTGCCTGCGCGCGGGCTACGGCTGCTTCGTGCTGGCGACACAAGCCGAGATCATCGGCTACTTCGTGCTCTCGGTTGCGGCCAATGAAGCGCATGTGCTCAATGTTTGCGTCGACCCGAGCGAACACCGCAACGGCTATGGTCGGCGCCTGATGAAGCGCGTGTTGGATCTGGCGCGCTGGCATCGTGCCGAGCGCGTATTCCTCGAGGTGCGTCCGAGCAATCCGAACGCGATCAAGCTCTATCTGGATCTCGGTTTCAGCGACATCGGACGCCGGCCGCGCTACTACCCGGCACGCAACGGCCGCGAAGACGCGATCGTGATGGCTTTCGAGTTTCCGACCATGCCGAACTAGGCCGCCAGCGCCGCTTCGAGGCGCACGAGCGCACCGGCCAGATCAGACTGCACCGCAAGCGCACGCGCCGCTGCGCGCAAGCCGGCATGCCGGCCAGTGTCATCCAGGATCGCCTGCGTCACTACTGCGATCGCGTCGGCGTCCAGAGTCGTCGCCAGCACAGCACCGGTGGCCGCTGCACGCGCGATACGTTGCGGCTGGTCCGACTGCGCCGGTACGGTCACGATCGCGGCGCCCAGTTCCAGCGCCTGCACCAGCACATCGCCGCCGGTACTGACGACGCATCGCGCGTGTTCGAGCAAGGCCATCAGTTCGCGATTGGGCAGACTCGCGACTTCGTGATGACCGTCCGCATCACCTGCTGACCGAGAAAGCGCATTCGGACCGGCGACCAGGACGGTGTTCGCCCTCAGCTTTACGGCCGCGGCACGCATCACCGCGACCGGCTCGGCGCCGTTCACGGCACGCCCACCTCCGCCAGGACAGAGCACGACGTATTCGCCGCTGCGAAGTTGCGGCCAATGCGTCCGCAACCAGTGCGCGGAATCGGGCATGCGTTCGCTGATCACCCCAAGCGCAAACTGACGCACACGCTTGAACCAACGCAGCAACAGGCGTTGCCAGAGGTTCGCCGGCCGCAGCGCGAACGCCGCCTGCGCCCACCACAATGCGTCGATGTGGCGCAGCCGCGACACGCGCAGCAACTTGCGTCGCGAACTCGGCCGTGAGGCGATGCAGATGGTGTGCGCCCCGCCCGCCTTCGCCGCTCGCAACTGCGCGGCGCGGCCGGCGTTGTCGAACACCACGACGCGCGGCCGCAAGGTCTGGACCGCGGCCACGACGGCGGCCGTTTCCTGCGTCGCCGAACGTTCCAGCCAGGTGCTGGGCCATGCGACCGCAGCGGCATAGCGTGCATGCCGGTTCAACACGAAATGCACACGGCATTGCGGATTGCGCAACAGCAACTGCCGCGCCAGCAGATCACAGCGCAGGTATTCGCCGGCGCCTTCCGGTCCGGAGACCGGAATGAACAGAATGTCGCAGCCTGCGTCGCTCACAACTTCGCGCGTTGCTCGCGCATGGCCAGCAGCTGCGCATTCCAGTCGGCCAGTCGAGCGCGCTCCTGATCCACGACGGCCGCCGGCGCATTGGCGACAAAAGTCGCGCTCGCGAGCTTGTTCTCGCATTTCTTGATCTCGCCATCAACGCGCGTGATTTCACGATCGAGACGTTTTTTCTCGGCATCGAGATCGATCAGGCCAGCGAGCGGAATCAGCACGCGCAACCCACCGACGATCGCGGTCGCGGCCGCGGGTTCGGCTTCGCCCTCGTCGAGGAATCGCGGCGATTCGGCACGCGCCAGAAAGGTGATCTGCGCGGCGTACTTGTCGATGCGCCGACGATCATCGTCGTCACCGCCGGCATAGAGCATCGGTATCGCCTTGCCCGGTGAAATGCCCATCTCGCCGCGGATGCGTCGGACGCCCATCAACACGTCTTTCAGCCACTGCACTTCGGCGGCCGCGGCGCTGTCGGTCGCGATATCGGCGGCCTGCGGATAACGCTGCGTGGCGATGAACTGACCGGTCGCGATGCCGAGCTTCGGGGAGACGTGCTGCCAGATTTCCTCGGTCACGAACGGAATCATCGGATGCAACATGCGCAACACGGTTTCCAGCACATACAGCAGCGTGTGTTTGGTCGAATCGGCGGCGACGGCGTCTTCGCCCTGCAGCGCCGGCTTGGTCAATTCCAGGAACCAGTCGCAGAACTCGTTCCAGGTGAATTCGTACATCGCCTGCGCGGCGAGATCGAAGCGGTAGTCGGCAAGTTGCGCATGCACTTCGGTCACGGTCGCCGCGAGGCGCGTCAGGATCCAGCGCTCCGGCTCGGTGCGCGCGATCGGAGCACCGGTCGGCGCAATGTAAGTTTCGGTGTTCATCAACACGAAGCGCGCCGCATTCCACAGCTTGTTGCAGAAATTCTTGTAGCCCTCGCAACGGCTGAAGTCGAACTTGATGTCACGGCCATGCGAGGCCAGCGAGGCGAAGGTGAAGCGCAGTGCATCGGCGCCGACGGCGGCAATGCCGTCCGGAAATTCCTTGCGCGTCGCCGCTTCGATCCTCACTGCGTCCTTCGGCTGCATCAGTCCCACGGTGCGCTTGGCGATCAGATCGTCGAGCGAGATGCCATCGATCAGATCGAGCGGATCGAGCACATTGCCCTTCGACTTCGACATCTTGTTGCCGTCGCGATCGCGCACCAGTCCGGTGATGTAAACGTGCTTGAACGGCACTTGCTGGGTGAAGTGATCGGTCATCATGATCATCCGCGCCACCCAGAAGAAAATGATGTCGAAGCCGGTGACCAGTACCGAGGTCGGCAGGAAGGTATCGAAGCCGTATTTCTGCATCGCATCAGGATTGGGCCAGCCGAGCGTCGAATGCGACCACAGCGCCGAGGAGAACCAGGTCTCGAGCACGTCGTCGTCGCGCTGCAAGGAACCGATATAGCCCGCAGCCGCAGACTGCGTGCGTGCGTCATGTTCGCTGCGCGCGACGAAGATCTCGCCGTGTTCGCCGAACCATGCCGGAATGCGATGCCCCCACCACAGTTGGCGCGATATGCACCAATCCTGGATATTGCCGAGCCAGTGGCGATAGGTGTTGATCCAGTTCTCGGGCACGAACTTGACATCTCCGCGCTCGACCAATTCCAAGCCGCGCTCTGCGAGTCCGTCCATCTTCACGAACCATTGGAAAGTGAGATAGGGCTCGATCACCTGACCGCTGCGATCGCCTCTAGGCACCATGAGCTTGTGCGGTTTTTCCTCGATCAACAATTCGAGCGCGGTCAGATCGGCAAGCACCGCCTTGCGCGCGACATAGCGATCGAGCCCGCGATATTTTTCCGGTGCGTTGTCGTTGATTTTCGCGGTGGGCGTGAAGATGTTGATCGTCGCCAGGCTGTGGCGCTTGCCGATCTCGTAGTCGTTGAAATCGTGCGCCGGCGTGATCTTGACGCAGCCGGTGCCGAAGGCTTTGTCGACATAGGCATCGGCGATAATCGGAATCTCGCGATCGCTCAGCGGCAGTTTCAGCGTCTTGCCGATCAAGTGCATGTAGCGCTCGTCTTCCGGATTCACGGCGACGGCGACGTCGCCGAGCATGGTTTCCGGGCGT
>JAYUXS010000243.1:0-1654 GCA_043752845.1 Lysobacterales bacterium
GTCCAGCCAGGCACAACCACGGTGCCGAAGCCGACAAGGCCGGATGTTCGGAGACGAACAGCTTGCGCCAGTCGCCACTGGGCCGATGACCATGCGGAAATTCGTTGGGGTCGACAGCGCGTGCGATCACCCGCAAACGCGAGGCGTCGCAATTCGGATAGTTCGCCTGCACGTAGTCGCGCACCGTGTTCGAAACGCAGATCACGCGCTCGCCCCGGGTCATGATGCGCGAATAGGCGTTGACCGAATTCAAGCCATGCACGGTAGTGACGAAGCGCGGCCGTGTTGTCTTTGGCATGCCACGCCAGGCGAACCAGGTCAGCCATGCCGGCAGGCGTGAACGCGCGTGTACGACGTCCGCGCCCAACGTCCTGAACATTCGTCGCAGTTTCGGCACGAGCGCCAGACTGAAGATCGACTTTGCACCGACATCAAGGTGAATGTGTTCGCTACCTCCGGCGATCAGGCGTTCGACCAGTTTCCCGCCCGCAGACACCACGATCGAGCGGTGGCCAGCGGCTACCAGTGCCGCCGCGATTTCCAGCGTTCCACGCTCGACGCCGCCAGAATCAAGCGCCGGCAGCAATTGCACAACAGTGAGTGCACGCGACACAGACCGCGACTGCGGTCAGTCAACGCGCTGGAACAGGGCGCCGCAATACGGGCACTTCGCCTCGGCCTGTTCTTCGAGCGGCAGATAGACGCGCGGATGCGAATTCCACAAGGCCATTTCAGGCATCGGACAGGAGATCGGCAAATCGGCGCGCGCCACCCGGTAGACACGTTCGGTATTGGCCGGTTTGCCGGCGGCGGGCTGGGTGACGTTCGCGGTCATGGTCGATTCCTGTGTTCCTGCGCGCATTGTAGGCGGCCCGCCCGGTCGAGGCGAGCCGCCCTTGCTCAGGGCAGATCGAACAGCAGGAATTCGCTGTCGGTGGCAGCGGTCAATTGCACAGCGGCTTCGGCTTCGATCGCCGCACCGTCGCCCGCTTTGAGCGACGTGCCATTGACGCTGACCTCGCCGCTCGCGACCTGCAGCCAACCGCGACGTCCCGGTGCATAGTCGTGCGCCACGGTTTCGCCGGGAGCCAGCAGGCTCGCGAAGATTTGCGCGTCCTGGCGAATGCTGATGGCACCCTCAGCACCGTCGCCGCTGGCCACCAAGCGCAACTGGCCGCGACGGTCCTCCACCGCGAAGTGCTTCTGCTCGTATCCCGGCGCAATGTTCTGGCGATCGGGCAGGATCCAGATCTGAAGGAAGTGAACGGGTTCTGTCTTCGATGTGTTGTATTCGCTGTGCTGGATGCCGCTGCCGGCACTCATGCGCTGCACATCGCCGGGGCGGATCACCGATCCGGTACCGATACTGTCTTTGTGTTGCAGACCACCGGCGAGTACGTAGCTGACGATCTCCATATTCGCGTGGCCGTGCGACGCAAAACCGCCGGCCGGCGCGACGCGATCCTCATTGATCACGCGCAATGGCCCGAACCCCATATGCGCCGGGTCGTGGTAATGCCCGAACGAAAAGGTGTGGCGACTGTCGAGCCAACCGAAATTGGCTGCGCCGCGATCGGACGCCTTGCGCACGCTGATCATTGCGAACTCTCCGTGGTTTGGTGCTGATCAGCCCTTGGCCGCGTCCGTTTTCGCC
>JAYUXS010000244.1:0-4147 GCA_043752845.1 Lysobacterales bacterium
TATGCGCTTTTCCATCTGCTGGATATCGATCTCACCGGTCACAAATCCGATCAGCAACTCGAGGCGTGCGAACACGTCGATCGCTTCAAGCACGCGCTGCTTGTCCTGCAGGCGAATCGACAAGTGTGCCGCAATCGTGTCGGCAAGCCGGCCGGCATCATCCAGGCCGGACAGAGTTGTCATCAACTCAGGCGGCACCTTGCGATTGATCTTGATGAACTGCTCAAACATGGCGAGCAACGATTTCGATGCCGCCTCGATTTCGCGTCCGTCACGCGCCGAGATCGCATCGATGGTCTCAACAGTGGCGCCGACGAAATTGTCGGCATCAACGATACGCGTCACCCGAACGCGCGCGCCGCCCTCGACCAGCACCTTGATGGTGCCGTCTGGCAGCTTCAGCAATTGCAACACTGTCGCCAACGTACCGACCTGATACAGGTCACCACTTGCCGGATCATCGGTGTCGGGACTTTTCTGCGCGAGCAGGACGATCTGCTTGTCGCCATGCATCGCCGCATCCAGCGCGCGGATGGACTTTTCACGTCCGACGAAGAGCGGAATCACCATGCTCGGATAGACAACAACGTCTCGCAAAGGCAAGACCGGAACGAGGTCAGGTGCAGCAGTCAGGACATCGTCAGCCATGCATTTCTCCAGTGAGGAGCCGAACGCACCTTGCGCTCGTGATCATGCTGCGTCAAGTGAGGACTAATGGCGCGATTGCAAGCTGCGCCGTCGAGCGATCATTCGCCAGCGGCGCGCGATTGAATCTGCGGATTGCTGTAGATGAGATACGGCTCGGCGGAACCGTTGATGACCGCTTCGTCGACAACGACCTTGCTGACATTCTCGAGCGAGGGCAATTCGTACATCGTATCCAGCAACACCTGCTCGATGATTGTACGCAGACCGCGCGCGCCGGTACGGCGCTTCAACGCCTTGCGTGCAACCGCGCGCAAGGCGTCTTCTCGGAACTCGAGCTCGACGCCTTCCATTTCGAACAGCTTGCGGAACTGCTTGGTGATCGCATTCTTCGGCTCGCTCAGAATCTTGATGAGCGCGTCATCATCGAGTTCTTCGAGCGTCGCCACAACTGGCAAGCGGCCGACGAATTCCGGGATCAATCCAAACTTGATCAGATCTTCGGGTTCGACCGTCTTGAGCACGTCACCGACGCTGGCGCGGCGCTCCTTGCTGCGGATTTCGGCAGAGAAACCGATGCCGGTCGATTCCGACCGCGACTGGATGATCTTCTCGAGACCCGCGAATGCACCACCGCAAATGAACAGGATATTGCGCGTGTCGACCTGCAGGAATTCCTGCTGCGGATGCTTGCGACCGCCTTGCGGCGGCACCGAGGCGATGGTGCCCTCGATCAGCTTCAACAAGGCCTGCTGCACGCCCTCGCCGGAGACGTCGCGCGTGATCGACGGGTTTTCCGACTTGCGCGAAATCTTGTCGATCTCATCAATGTAGACGATGCCAGTCTGGGCCTTCTCGACGTCGTAGTCGCACTTCTGCAGCAGCTTCTGGATGATGTTTTCAACGTCTTCACCGACATAGCCGGCTTCGGTCAACGTCGTCGCATCGGCGATCGTGAACGGGACGTTAAGCAGTCGTGCCAAGGTCTCGGCCAGCAGAGTTTTGCCAGAACCAGTCGGACCGACCAGCAGGATGTTGCTCTTCGACAGTTCGATTTCGTCGTTGCGCTGGCGCGACTCGAGCCGCTTGTAATGATTGTAGACTGCAACGGCGAGCACGCGCTTGGCGCGCGATTGACCGACGACGTATTGATCGAGCGTGTCGAGAATTTCGCGCGGTTTGGGCAGATGACTGCGTGCCGTTGCAGCCTTCTCTTCGAGTTCTTCGCGGATGATGTCGTTGCACAACTCGACGCATTCATCGCAGATGAATACCGATGGACCGGCGATGAGTTTGCGCACCTCGTGCTGGCTTTTGCCGCAGAACGAGCAGTACAGAACTTTTGTGGATTCGCCGCGGGTGCTTCGGTCGTCGCTCATCTTGCCTATTCTTCCTGACTGCGTCGCTGATGCAGAACCGCGCGCAGAATAGCACGAGGCTTCCCGCGCTCATTTGCGCAGCAAGCCACAAAAATCATCACGGAATTCCGATCAACCGGCCTTCACGCTCTCGATGGGGCGGCTGCCGAGGACGGTATCAACAAGGCCGTATTCTCGCGAATCTTCAGCGCTCATGAAGTAATCGCGATCGACATCGCGCTCGACTTGTTCGAGTGGACGACCGGTATGTTCGGCCAACATCGCATTCAATCGCGCCTTGATCGACAGGATTTCCTTGGCATGAATGGCGATGTCCGACGCCTGACCGGAAAAACCGGCGGACGGCTGGTGGATCATCACGCGCGCATTCGGCAGGCAATGACGCTTGCCCTTCGCGCCGGCTGACAGCAGGAATGCACCCATGCTCGCGGCCTGACCGATACATATCGTGCTCACGTCAGACCTGATGAACTTCATCGTGTCGTAGATCGCGAGACCTGCGGTGACTGAACCGCCCGGGCTGTTGATGTAGATGCTGATGTCCTTGTCCGGATTCTCGGATTCGAGGAACAGCATCTGCGCGACGATGACGTTCGCCATGTAGTCCTCAACCGGGCCCACACAGAAGATCACGCGCTCTTTCAGCAGTCGCGAGTAGATGTCGTAGGCGCGCTCGCCGCGGGAAGTCTGTTCGACAACCATCGGCACCAGGTTAAGTCCTGTGATCACAATGATGCTCCCTCAGTGGTATGGCGGTGATTGGGGCGACTGCGCCCCAATTCAACGCGGTGCTTGCATCAATTGCTGGAACGAGACCACTTGCGGCGCAACCTTGGCGTGACCGAAGACCCAGTCGGCAACCTCGTCTTCCATCGCGCGAATGCGCAAGCCGGACATCAACTGTTGGTCACGCAAATACATCTCGATGACCTTTTGCGGCTCTTCATAAGTCGACGCGATCGTCGCGAGCATCTCGGAAACACGCTGCTGAGTCGGACGAATTTGATTGCGGATCGACAGTTCCTCGAGCAGCACGCTCGCATGCACGCGATTTCGCGCAACAGTACGCATTTGTTCGGTAGCTTCCGCCGGAGCCTCCGATTCGCGACCGGCGCGCTTCGCCGATTCCTGCGACTGCGCGAGCAATGCGCGGGTTTCCGCTTCAATGCGCGACTGCGGCAACTCGAAACCGCCGAACGTGTGAACCAGCGTATCGACCGCATGCAGCTTGTTGCGGCCATTCAGCGCAGTGCGCATTTCACGCTCGAGATTGGCACGCACGTCATCACGGAACTTGTCGAGACCACCGGCGATGCCGAACGTCGCCGCAAATGCTGCATCGACCTCCGGAAGGCTGCTTTCCTGAACGCGCACGACCTTCAGGCTGGACTGCGCCGTCTTGCCGGCAAGCAGTTCTTCGCGAAACTCCGCCGGGAACGCCAAGCTCACCGACTTTTCATCGCCCGTGCACATGCCGATCAGCGCGTCTTCAAAACCCTTGAACAGCGCACCTGAGCCAATCACCGCACCCGCGCGCTCGACGCCGCTCGCGGGAACGCGCGCTTCGCCGGACTGCGCCGAAAATTCGAACACCACCATGTCACCGGTCTGTGCGGCGCGCACGACCGACTGCCACTGACGACGCTGCTGACGCAGCGTTTCAATCATTCGATCAACATCGGTTTCATCGACTGTCGATTCGAGACGCGTCAGCGTCAAGGTCGAGACGTCGAGCTCGCCGACTTCCGGCATCACTTCGAAGGTGGCGGTGTAGACCAACTCTTCCTTCGACGCGGCATCGTCTCGCGAAATGCGCGGTGACATCGCCGGGCGCAACTTTTCTTGCGAAATTGCTTCCTGGAACGAACCGCCAATGACGTCGCCGAGGATCTCCGAACGCACCTGCGCGCCGAAGCGCTTCTCGATGACATTGCTCGGCACCTTGCCTGGACGAAAGCCTTTCAGACGAACGTTCTGGCCCAACTCACGCATGCGGTCGCGGACACGATCTTCATAACGCGCGGCAGGAACGCGAACTGTCATCTTGCGTTCAAGCGTGCTGATCTGTTCGACCGAAACGTGCATGAGGACTCCTGATACTGAAATTGATGGATGGGCGCGGC
>JAYUXS010000245.1:0-9451 GCA_043752845.1 Lysobacterales bacterium
CACGCCGTCGCGCGCATCGGCACTTTGCTTCATCTCCAGCAATTTCTCGATCGTCAATGCATACAGGTCGGCGGCGGATTTTATGAAACCGAGATCGACCAGATTCTCGATGTAAGCATCGCCCAGACCTTCGATATCCATCGCGCGTCTGGAGGCGAAATGACGGATCGACTCCTTCAACAGCGCCGGGCAAACGCCAGTGCCGGTGCAGCGCAGCACTGCTTCCTCGCCTTCACGCGCCAGTGCGGAACCACATTCCGGGCACAGCGTCGGCATCTCGAACGGTGTCGAATTCGGCGGTCGTTGATCGAGCACGACCGACACCACTTCGGGAATGACATCGCCGGCACGCCGCACGATCACGGTGTCGCCGACACGCACATCCTTGCGCCGTACTTCATTCTCGTTGTGCAAAGTCGCATTGGTCACGATCACGCCGGCGACCTGCACCGGCTTCAAGCGCGCGACCGGCGTGATCGCACCGGTGCGACCGACCTGGACATCGATCGCCTCGACCACGGTCTGTTCCTCGCGCGCCGGAAACTTGTGCGCTATCGCCCAGCGCGGTGCACGCGAGACGAAACCGAGCAATTGCTGTGCTGCAAGATCATCGACCTTGTAGACGACGCCGTCGATGTCATAGGGCAATGCATCGCGACGCGCCGCAATGCGTTGGAAATATTCACGCAGTCCATCCAGTCCAAGCGCACGATCGGCGTCGGGACAGACCGGCAAACCGTAAGCGCGGAAGTCGGCGAGCATGTCGGTGTGCTGCTGCCACGCCGCATCGGGTTCGCTGCGGCCAAGCGCGTAGGCGAAAAACGCCAACGGACGCGACGCGGCCATTTTCGGATCGAGCTGACGGATTGAACCGGCTGCGGCATTGCGCGGATTCGCCAGCATGCGTTCGCCACGCTCACGCGCGCGTTCGTTGAATTTCTCGAAGGCGGCACGCGGCATGTACACCTCGCCACGCACTTCAAGCCACTTCGGCCAGGACGACCCCAGCAGACGCAATGGCACCGAGGCGATGGTGCGTACGCTGTGCGTCACATCCTCACCGGTGCTGCCGTCGCCACGTGTGGCCGCGCGCTGCAACACCCCGTCGACATACAACAGGCTGATCGCAAGTCCATCGATCTTCGGTTCGACTGAAAACGCGACATCCTCGCGCCCGAGCTTTTCGGCGATACGCGCAAAAAAAGCGCGGGCATCGTCGTCGCTGAAAGCGTTGCCGAGGCTGAGCATCGGCACGTCGTGACGCACCTCGGCAAATCCGCCGGCGACCACGGCACCGACCCGCTGCGTCGGCGAATCGGCGACGATCAGATCCGGATGCGCAGCCTCGATCGCCTGCAGCTCGCGCAACAAGGCGTCGTAGGCGCTGTCGGCAATCAGCGGCGCATCGAGCACGTGGTAACGATGATTGTGCTCGGCCAGTTCAACCCGCAACGCTGCGGCGCGTGCATCCGGATTGGCTTTCAGGAGCGACACGGGCGCGTTACCAGGACCGCTTGATCGTGTTCTTCTCAAGCGCACGGTCATAAGCGCGAAGTTCGTCGCGCAGGTGCTGGATTCGTTGACGACCGAGCGCGTTGCGATCTTCATCGAGCACCTGTCCACCGAGCAACTCGGCCAGACGCTGCGCCGTCGGCAACATCGCATCCCAGGCATCGAGTGCCGGCTTCGCGTTCGGCAGCACCATGAACAAAGTCAGGCCGGGCGACCGCAGCGACTGGATTTCGCGCATGTCGAATCGGCCTGGTCGCACCATGTTGGCGACACTGAAGATCGCGCCGTGTTCACTGGTGCCGGGCGCCATGCGATGAAAAATGCCGAGATGGCCGTAGATCAGACCGGTTTTCTCGACCGCGACAATGATGTCGGTGCCGGAAAAGCTGCTGCCCTCGCTGGCGGCCACGAAGATGGTGACGATGCGATCGGTCTTGTCGCTGCTGCGCGCGCCGATATTCGATTCGACGTAAACCGGCACGACTGGCGTCAGCGCTTCGTCGATGTCCGTGCTCGAAGGCTGGTCTGAAGGTGCTGCAGTCTCGGCGTCGGTCATCGTGGTCATCGGTTCGAATTCCCCGGTGATTTCGCGATTGAGTCGCGTCAGTTCAGCGGCCAGATCCGGATCGATCTCGTCGCGATCGACCGCACTCATGTCGCCGATCTGCGGTTCGGTGCGTTCGCCCGGCAGTTTTGCCGCGACACGCCGGCCCTGCGGCTTCGTGTTGCGATGTCCGCCCAGATAGATCAGCGCGAGAATGATCGCGCCGACGACCGCCAGAATGATGCGCAAAGTTGTCGCGTCCATGGTTCGTCCTCAAGCCGCGCCGACAAGCTTGGCAGCTTCGGCAAGATCGACCGACACCAGGCGCGAAACACCCGGCTCGCGCATGGTGACGCCGCACAACTGACTGGCGGCTTCCATCGTCGCCTTGTTGTGGGTGACGAACAGGAACTGCACGCGCTCGCTCATCTCGGCGACCATGTTGCAGAAGCGTACGACGTTCGCCTCGTCGAGTGGCGCGTCGACCTCGTCGAGCAGGCAGAACGGTGCCGGGTTCAGGCGGAAAATCGAGAATACCAGCGCGACTGCCGTCAACGCCTTTTCGCCGCCCGAGAGCAGACTGATCGATGTGACGCGTTTGCCCGGCGGGCGCGCCATGATCGAGACACCGGTATCGAGCAGGTCTTCGCCGGTGAGTTCAAGGTACGCATGACCACCGCCGAACAAGCGCGGGAACAGTTCCTGCAACCCACTGTTGACCTTGTCAAAGGTTTCCTTGAAACGCGTGCGCGTTTCCTTGTCGATCTTCTTGATCGCGCCTTCGAGAATCTCCAACGCCTGCGTCAGATCGTCGAGTTGCGCGTCGAGATACTGCTTGCGCGTCGACTGCTCGGCGAATTCCTGGATGGCGGCAAGATTCACCGGTTCCAGACGGCGGATTTTCTGTTCGAGGTCGACCGACTTCGCTTCCCAGTCGGTGATGTTCGCTTCCGGCGGTAGTTCCGCTGCCACGGTATCGGTCGCGAAACCGGCACCGGCAATGGCTTCCGCATGGCCTTCCGCGCGCATGCGCAGGCTTTGTTCCTCAAGCCGGACGCCGGACAACTTTTCGCGTTCCAGCGACAACTCGCGCTCGATGCGATGACGGTCTTGTTCCAGCGAACGATAGGCGATATCGCAGGCTTCGAGCGCCTTGCGGGCTTCGATCAGCTTCTTGTCGACCAGCATGCGCTGGTCGAGGTAAGTGCGCAGTTCGGCGTCGAGTTGCGCCGTCGGATCGCTCTGCGTCGCGAGTTGCGTTGCCAACTCCGACTTGCGCGATTCAAGCGTCGTCAGCTGACTGAGCATGCGCCCGAGCGACTGTTCCAGCGACGACAGCGCCGACTTCTTCGATTCCGTGCGCAAGGCCAGCTGATGCACCTGATCGGCGGCTTCACGCGCGCCGGATCGCGCATCTTCGCGGCGCTCGAGAAACTGGCGACGCTCGCCGTCGAGCTGCACGCGCAATTCTTCCTGATCACCCATCAGCGTGATCGCAGTGTCCAGACGTCCACGGGCTTCACGCGCCTCGGCGTCGACCTGCTCGACCCGCGCCCGCAATTCGGCGAATTCGGCATCGATACGCGTTGTGCGCAGCTGCGCCGCTTCCAGCTTGCCGCGCTCGCTCTGAATCTGTCCGGCGATTTCCGACAACTGCCGATGCGAGAAATACAGGTCGCGCTGGGCGTCGTCGCGCGCGCGCTCGGCATCGAATGTCGACTGCTTCAACTCGTCCTGGCGCGCGATCAGTGACTCGATCTGTGCTTCCAGGGTTTCCATCGACTCAGCCAGAGTATGCAGTTCGCGTTCACGGGCCAGCACACCGCCGCCGGCCTGCTCGCCCTTGGCGATGCGCAGCCAGTCGCGACCCAGCCATTCGCCTTCTCGGGTGATGACCGATTCACCGGCATGAAGTGTCGCGGCAATGCGCTTGGCGCTCGCGAAATCATCGGCAATACGTACCCGATCGAGCATTGCCACGGCCGCCGAAGGACCGCGCACCAGCGACGCCAGTCGGTCGTCGCCACTCGCACTTCCAGTTCGAGCTTCGATTATCGTGATCTGACCTTGCTGCAACGATGCAACTGCATCGCCGAACCCATGCGGCGCGTCGCCAACTGCGGCTTCGAGCCATCCGGCGAGCACGGTCTCGACCGCACGTTCCCAGCCTTCGCGGACATCCAGACTTTCGCCCAGGCGGCGCGCACCACCGAGTCCGACCGAGGCCAGCCACGTCGCTGCCGCATTTTTTTCCTGACCAAGCGCCGCGTGTTGCAAGGCTTCCAGCGAAGCCAGTCGACCCTTGGCCGTCTGCAGCTTGCTGCGCGCATCGTTGAGTTGATGATTCAGCTCACGTGTCGCTTCCTGCACCGCCGTCAACGCCAGCTTGCGCTCGTCCAGCAGTCCGGTCAGCTGTTCGACTTTTTCACGGGTCTCGTCGTGACGCATGTTTAGGATTTCGGCACCGTCGCTGAGCGAGGCGACATCCATTTTCTTGCGCTCGTCGTCGAGCAGTTCGAGGCGGTTTCCCGTCTCCAGCGACTGCTTGTCGAGAAAATTCAGGCGCGTCCGTTCAACCTCGGCCGCGCGCGATGATTCGCCGCTGTTGCGCGCATAGGCGTCCCAACGCAACTGCCAGTCGACGATCGCGGCTTCGGACGTGCGCAAAGCTTCCTGGCGATTGTCGGCTTCGATCGACAGCGTCTCGATTTGTGGCTCGGCATCGGCGAGTGCGCTACGCAACAGATCGATCTGGTTCTGATCGGCATGAATGTGTTGTACAACTTCATTCAATGCGCCATCGGTTTCCTTCGCGGCACGCTGCAAGCGCTCAGCCAGATCGCGGTTGTAGTGGATCTGTTGTTCGACGCGCGCGATATCGCCACCGACGCGATACAGCTCGCCCTGCACCGAGTTGAAATGATCGGTGGCTTCCAGCTGCTTGCCGCGCTCGTCTTCAAGACGCACCTCGATCGAACGCTGCTCGCTGGTCAACTGCTCACTGCGCAATTCGATCTGACGCAAAGCCTGCGAACGGGCATCCAGTTCGCCCTGCAACTGGCGCAGGTGCAAGGCCTTGACCTCGGCATCAACGCGGACATGCTCGGCCTTGAGCTTCTGATAGCGCTCAGCCTGTTTGGCTTGGCGATTCAAGTGGTCGAGCTGCTTTTCCACTTCCTGGCGCAGGTCGTTCAGGCGATCCAGATTCTCGCGCGTCGACTTGATGCGCGATTCGGTTTCCTTGCGCCGCTCCTTGTATTTCGAGATGCCAGCGGCTTCTTCGAGATGCAGGCGCAGGTCCTCGGGGCGCGACTCGACGATCTGGCTGATCATGCCCTGTTCGATGATCGAGTAGCTGCGCGCACCGAGGCCGGTTCCGAGGAACACGTCGACGATGTCGCGACGGCGGCATTTTGCATTGTTCAGGAAATAATTCGACTGGCCATCGCGACTGACCGCGCGCTTGATCGAGATCTCGTTGAAGTTCGCGTATTCGCCCTGGATAGTGCCGTCGGAATTATCGAAGATCAGTTCGACCTGGGCACTGCCGACCGGTTTGCGCTGGCCGGAGCCGGAAAAGATCACGTCGGTGATGGCATCGCCACGCAGGCGGCTTGCGGCGCTTTCGCCCATGACCCAGCGGATCGCGTCGATGATGTTGGATTTGCCGCAACCGTTCGGACCGACGATGCCGGTCATGTTGGTTGGCAAATGCAGCGTCGTCGGGTCAACGAAGGATTTGAAGCCGGAAAGTTTGATCGTCGAAAGGCGCATCGTGCTTCTTTGGTTTTTTGCTTGATTTGTGCTGGGTATGGGAGCGCCAAGTCCGGCCAGACCGAATGAGCGACTTCACGGCGCGTCGACAAAAGGACGTTTGCGGCAGGCTGGTGGCTTCGCTACCTTTGCCGGCCTTCAAGCATCCGAGAGAGTGACCGTGTCCACGAAACCGTCGCAAGCGTTGGAAACCTTCCCCAACCCGCAAACGGGGCGCGACTATACCATCCACATGCGTATTCCCGAGTTCACCTGCGTCTGTCCGAAGACCGGACAGCCGGATTTCGCCACGCTGCATCTCGACTACGTGCCCGAGAAGATCTGCGTCGAGCTGAAGTCGCTGAAGCTGTACATGTGGAGTTACCGCAACGAAGGCGCCTTCCACGAAGCTGTGACCAACAAGATCCTCGACGACCTGGTCAAGACCACCAAGCCACGCTTCATGCGCCTGACCGCCGAGTGGTACGTGCGCGGCGGCATTTACACCACGGTGGTCGTCGAACATCGCGCCAAGGGCTGGAAACCGGCCGCGAAGGTCGAGTTGCCTTGACGTAAGCCGGATTTAAGGCGCGCTCGATTTGATCGCGAGCGCGTGGATATCGGTCGTCATCAGTTCGCCGAGCGCGGCGTAAATCGCACGATGCTGTGCCAGTGGCGGTTTGCCGCGGAAGGCTTCTGCGGCGATGTCGACCGAGAAATGGCCGCGGCCATCACGCGCACCCTCGTGGCCGGCGTGTTTGTGGCTGTCGTCGACGACATCCAGTCGCACCGGCTGGAATGCGGTATCAAGACGACGCCGGATTTCGGCGACGCGCTGATCGCGCGGCAGGCTCATGGCAATACCTTGCGAAATGGTCGCACTTCGACCCGCTCGTAGACCCCGGCAGCGACATAGGGATCGGCGCTGGCCCAAGTACGGGCATCGGTCAGCGAATCGAACTCGGCGATGATGGCACTGCCGGAAAATCCTGCCGGTCCTGGATCGTCAGCATCAATCGTCGGACAGGGACCCGCAACCAGCAATCGGCCTTCATCCAGCAACTGGCGCAACCGTTCCAAATGCGCCGCCCGCGCGGCAAGTCGTGCCGGCAGACTGCCATGACGGTCGTAGCCTTCGATCAGGTACCACATGCGCGCCTCAGTTCAAGCCGCCGACGAAGGGCAAAATTGCGCTGCGCAATTCCGTGCCGAGGTTGAGATTTGCCGCCACGACATGGCCATTTGTGAGGAAAGCGTCGCCACCCCGCATGTCGGTCACTTGGCCGCCCGCTTCGCGCACAATCAATACGCCTGCGGCCATGTCCCAGGGTTGCAATCCCATTTCAAAATAGGCGTCGAAACGGCCAGCAGCGACGTAAGCGAGATCAAGGGCCGCCGAGCCGGTACGGCGGATATCCTCGCCGGTGACGAGCAAGGCGCGCACCATGTTGAGATGATCATCGAACAGCTTGCGCGCGCGGAACGGAAAACCAGTGGCGATGACTGAACCTTCGATGCCCTTGCGTGGCGATACGCGCAGGCGACGGTCATTCAACAACGCGCCGCGGCCCTTTTCGGCCACAAACAATTCGTCGCGCATCGGATCAAAGACCACACCGAGCACCGGCTCACCTTTTTCGACCAATGCGATCGACACCGCAAAATGCTGGAAACCGCGAATGAAATTGCTGGTGCCGTCGAGCGGATCGATCACCCATTGCTGGCGTGTCGGCCCGACCTGACCGGACTCTTCGGCAAGAAACCCGTGAGACGGAAACGAGCGGCGCAGTTCCTTGATGATCTCGGCTTCGGCGAGGCGATCGACTTCGGTGACGAAATCGAGATGCGCCTTCTCGTGGATGATGATGCTGTCGCGTTTTGGCAGATGGCGCGTGATGACGTTGCCAGCCGCGCGCGCGGCCTTGATGGCGATATTGAGGGCGCCGCTGCTCATGATGTCTCCGTGAAAGAACAGCCCGGCACGTGGCCGGGCGAGTGCATGCAGGGTAACAAACACGCCGCGGGCACGGTAGGGGCGCGGCATTTGGAAATTCGCCGGAGCCGCGCCACAGCGGCTAAGCTCGGTGCATGTCACTGCACACGCTGCTCCAGCCGATTCGCATCGTCCTCGTCGAAACCGCCCTGCCCGAGAACATCGGTTCCGCCGCGCGGGCGATGAAGACGATGGGCTTGACCGATCTCGCTCTGGTCCGTCCCAAAGTTTTCCCGGACGCACGCGCCACGGCGCTCGCCGCCGGTGCCGACGACGTACTCGACAACGCGCGCATTTGCGAATCACTCACGGAAGCGATCGGAGACTGCGCCTTTGCCGCCGGATGCACCGCACGCTTGCGCGATATCGCGCTGCCCTTGCTAGACCCCGCTCAAGGCGCGCAGCGTTTGCTCAGCGAAATCGCGCACGGTGCAGTCGCACTGGTCTTCGGCACCGAGCGTACCGGCTTGACCAACGAAGACCTCAGTCGCTGCCACGTCGCCATCCACATTCCGACCGACCCCGATTTCAGTTCGCTGAACCTCGCTCAGGCCGTGCAGGTGCTGGCGTTTTGCGTGCGAACTGCCGCGCTGTCGATACCCGCGGTGACCGCAACACCGGGGCCGGCAGAAGAAGATGACGTCGACACACGCGCCAGTGTGCTGCAACTCGAGCGCATGTTCGAGCATTTCGAGCAGGCGCTCGGCGACATCGACTTCTTCAAGGGGCGACCTTACGGTCACCTCATGCAGCGCATCCGGCGCATGCTGCATCGCGCCCAACTGGAAGAACGCGAAGTGATGATCCTGCGCGGCATTCTCGCCGATGCACAACGTCAGGCGCGGCTGGCGCTTGGCAGCGTCAACAAGTGACAAAACCAGCGCCCGCGCAGGAATTAAGCGATAACGAGCGTCATGCTAGGGTTTGTCATTGCAAACACCGGGCCCGACGGGCATGAACTCACATCTTGCGCGATGAATGCCAAGTCATCCATGCAGCTCGCGGCCGCCCTGCGCTTCGCCCGACTGCCATGGCACGCCAACGCATCTTTGCTTCTGCTTGCGCTCATCGGGCTGATGACGCCCGTCGCCGCATACGCTGATCTCGCACACCCGAACCGTATCGTCATCGGGCGCATCACCGACAATCCGCGTGCGGATTATGTGCGTTTGAAAGGACTGATCGACGTGGTAGTGCCGAAACTCGCAGTGGCTGGCGTCACCGAAGGCGAAGTGTTGCTGGCGCGCGACGCGCAACAGATGGCGGGCTATCTGCGCCGTGGTCGTGTCGATTGGGTTACCGAGACACCGGCAATGGCTGCGGAGCTGCAAAGTCGATCCGGTGCGCGGCCGTTCCTGCGCGCGTTACGTGAAGATCGCAATGCCTATCGCAGTGTGATCTTCGTGCGACGCGACAGCGGCATCCGCAATGTCGCCGGACTGCTTGGAAAGCGCGTCGCCTTGCAGTCGCGGGCGTCGACCAGCGCGTTCTATCTGCCGCTGATTACCCTGGTGTCTGCCGGCTTGCCACTTGCGGAATTGGCGACACCAGACGATGCGCCGGGCACTGAAGAAGTTGGCTTCCTGCTCGCACGCTCTGAACTGAACATCGCGACCTGGGTACACAAGGGGCTTGCTGATGCTGGCGCC
>JAYUXS010000246.1:0-1649 GCA_043752845.1 Lysobacterales bacterium
ACCGTCCTGTCCGGCTTGATTGGTGTCGTTGAGGTCGTAGCGAAAGCGCAGGTCACCGCGAAATTTGAGTGAGCCGGATTCGTTCAATTCCCAGGAACCACCGGTGGCAACCTGCATCATCGCGTCGCGACCGCTGGTGATGCCGCTCGGCGCTTCAAACTCGGACAGCCCGATGCCGATGAGCACATAGGGATCCCACAATGGCTCACGATTGATCTCGAGATAGTTGAGCGACACGGTGCGATGGCTCAGCCCGTAGTCGATGCGGAAGTCGAGTTGGTCAGTGCCGATCTCCAGCTCGATCGCACGTTTCTCACCGAAGTTGCGCGTGACGGTCAGCACTTCGGCGGAACCGTCGAGCCGCAACGCGGTGTCGGTGATCATGCCGCCGACGCGCACGCCAAACTCCCAGTCGTCGTTGCTGCGGCCGTCTGCCTGAGCCATAGGCAGCATCAGGGCCTGCAGCAAGATCAATAGCAACATGGCGCGGATCATTCGTCGTCCTTGCGTTGTTCGCTCGCGCGCACGGCCTTGACGCTGAAAAACATGGTGGCGACCGAGGCCAGCACCGCCATCGCCGCGAACGAGGGCACGCCGAATCCGATCCCGCGCAAGCCGACCATGGCGAAGCTGGTGATGACATCACCGGCGCGCCAAACCGCAGTGTCGATGAATGCTTTCGATTTGTAGCGCAGCTCACGCGGTACACGGGTGTACAGGCTTTCGCGCGCGGGCTGCACCAATCCATATCCGCCGGCGCGCGAGATCACCATCGCCAGCATCGTCACTTCCGCCCCTGGCATCATGCCGACAAAGGCGAGCACCACGACGTTTGTCGCAGCCGCCACCAGCATCGCCCAGAGCGGGCCGAGGTAACTGAGCAAGAACGGCGCAATCAGTAACTGGCACGCAAACTGCAGCACGTTGGCACGTTGATCGATCGTCGCGAAGTAAGCGGTCTTGGCGGCCACACTGGCCAACGTGTCACGGGCGATGTCGGAATTCAGCGCGTACAGCATGGTGCCGATCACGTCCGACAACAGCATCAGGATCGCCATCGAACGCAGAAACGGGTCTTGCCAGACCAGCTTGGCGCCGGTCCACAAACCGCCGCCGATCGGCTGCTCGGCAACCGCGACATTGCGTCGCCCGTGATGTTTCGCCCAATGCGCCAGCAACAGAACGCACAGCAGCGCCAGCAACAGCGCGAGTGCGGAAATCCACAACAAACCGGAAACACCGATGCTCGGCACCAGCGCCTTGGCGATCGTCGGCCCGGCAATCGCACCGGCGGTACCACCGAGTCCGATTGGACCAAACAGTCGTCGCGCCTGGCTTTCGGTAAACACGTCGGCCATGAAACTCCAGAACACGGCGACGACGAACAGGTTGAACACGCTGACCCAGACGTAGAACGCAACCGCGATCCATGTGGCCGGCGTTTCCGTGGCGAGGATTGGCGAAAACGCGACCATGCCGATGGCAAAGAACGCATAGGCGATCGGAATGAATACGCGGCGTGGATAGCGCGCCACGATCGCGCCGTAGAATGGTGTCAGCACCAGCGTGGCAATGAAGGTCGCCGTCCACAGCATCGGCAACACATCTGAACCGCCGGCCGCGGCACCGAGCTGTTCGCGAATCGGACG
>JAYUXS010000247.1:0-9431 GCA_043752845.1 Lysobacterales bacterium
GCCAGTTCGGCCAGCGCCGGGGCTGCGGCATGGACCGGATTCAGCGCCTTTTCGGGATAGGCGACATGACCTTGCACACCGCGCACTATCAGATGGCCGTGCAGTGAACCACGACGTCCGATGCGCACGCGATCGCCGAGGACCTTGTCGCTCGACGGTTCGCCGACAACGCAATAGTCGATGCGCTGGCCGCGTTTCACGAATTCTTCAACGACATGGCGAACGCCGTGCACGGCCTCGCCTTCCTCGTCGCTGGTCAGCAACAAACCGATGACGCCGGCATGCGCCGGATGCGCCGCGACGAATTGTTCGAGCGCCACCACCATCGCCGCGACGCTGCCTTTCATGTCGGCGGCACCGCGCGCGTACAGCAGGCCATCGCGCAAGCTCGGCGTGAATGGCGGCGTGGTCCATGACGCCGGGTCGCCGGTCGGCACCACATCGGTATGGCCGAGGAACACGAGCACCGGGCCGACACTGCCATGCCAGGCCCAGAGATTGCGCACGTCGCCAGCATCGATCTGTTCGATATTGAAACCGGCGCGCTGCAAACGCGCAGCGATCAGGTCCTGACAACCGGCATCTTCGGGCGTAACCGATGCGCGCGCGCACAGGTCGATGGTCAGCGCGATCACCGGCGACGGCGTGCTCATGGCTGCGCGCTATCTCCCAGGAATTGCTTCTCGTACAGGCCATTGGTGAAACCGACCAGCAAGGCATCGCCAATCACCGCCACCGGTCGCCGCACCAGACTCGGGTATTCGCGCACCAGCAGCACGTATTCGGCGTCCGTACCTGGTGCCTTCCGATTTGGCGGCAAGCCGCGCCAGGTGGTGCCGGAACGGTTGATCAATTTGTCCCAGCCCACTTGCGCTGCCCAGGCTTTCAACATCGGGCCGGCGATCGGCTGTTGCTTGTAGTCGATGAACACATACGCGATTTTTTCGCGCTCCAACCACTTGCTCGCCTTCTTGCAGGTGTCGCAGCCGTCGAGCCCGTACAACACCGGTTGAGCTGTCGACGCGGACATCAGTCGATGCCGCGCAGCAGTTCGTTGAGACTGGTCTTCGACTTCGTTTTTGCGTCGACGCGCTTGACGATGATCGCGGCGTACAGGCTGTGCGTGCCGTCCTTGGCCGGCAGCGAGCCGGAGACGACGACGCTGCCCGCGGGCACGCGGCCGTGGAAAATTTCGCCGGTCGCGCGGTCGTAGATGCGCGTGCTGGCGCCGAGAAACACGCCCATGCCGATCACCGAGCCGCGTTCCACGATCACGCCTTCGACGACTTCCGAACGTGCACCGATAAAGCAGTCGTCTTCGATAATCGTCGGGCTCGCCTGCAAGGGTTCAAGCACGCCGCCGATGCCGGCACCGCCAGACACATGCACGTTCGCGCCGATCTGCGCGCAGGAACCGACCGTGGCCCAGGTGTCGACCATGGTGCCTGCGCCGACATGCGCACCGATATTGACGAAACTCGGCATCAACACGACGTCGCGGGCGATGTGCGCACCGCGACGCACGATCGCGCCCGGCACCACGCGCGATCCGGCGGCGCGGAATGCGGCATCGTCGAAACCTTCATAGCGCAGCGGCACCTTGTCGAAAAACGGTGCTGGCGTCGCATCCATGACCCGGTTCGGCTCGATGCGGAACGACAACAGTACGGCTTTCTTCACCCATTCATTGACCTGCCAGCCGGAGTCCGTCGGCTCGGCCACACGCAAGCTGCCGGCTTCGAGCAAGCCCAAAACGTCGTTGACCGCCGGGCGGATACGCGCATCGATTTCGCTGACGGTGAGTTCGGCGCGACGTTCGAAGGCAGCGTCGATCAGATTTTTCAGGTCATTCAAGTTCATCGCAACGGGGCCAGTTCGTGGGCAAGGGTGCGTTCCAGGGCCAGCATGCCGGCATCGGTCAGCGCGTGGTCGTGCTCGTCGGAGAGCACGAAGAAGTCTTCGACGCGTTCGCCGAAGGTGGCGATGCGCGCATCATGTACACGCACGCCGCAGGCGCGGAATGCCTGTGCGACGTGCGCGAGCAGGCCCGGACGGTCGGAACACACGAGCGCCAGCTGCGTACGCGCCGCGTCGTCGCGCGGCGAAAACTCGACACGCAGCGGCACATGGAAGTGCTTCTGTTGTCGCGACCATGCGCGTCGCGCCGGCGTCAACTGCAATTCCGGTTTCGCCAGTTCGTCCTGCAGGCGCGTGCGCAGATCGTCGATGCGCACCGGGTCGGTCAACGCCTGCGCATTCGCGTCCAGCAGTTGGAAGGTGTCGAGCACGCGATGCCCACCGGTGGTGACGATGCGCGCGTCCTGCACGCTCAACTGCAGACGATCGAGCACCGCGGTGATGGTTGCGAACAGGCCGTCGCGATCGCGCGAAATCACCAGCAATTCAGTACCGCCGTGGGTATCGGCATTGCGGATGGCGATGCGCGCATTGCGGTCGTCGGCATGCGCCAGCACCTGTTCCGCCTGCCACGCCAGTTGCGCCGGCGAAAAACGCAGCACCGAATCTTCAGGATAATCGGCCCAGACCTGCTCCGCAGCGACGACATCGACCGCATGCTCGCGCAGGATCGCGCGTGCCTGATCCAGGGTTTCGTCGACGCGCTCGCGACTGTGCACCGGATGTTCCAGGCCTCGGCGCAGCGCATAGCGCGTCGCGTGATAAAGATCGGAAAGCAACCGATCCTTCCAGGCGTTCCACAGCTTGGGACTGGTGCCGGAGATATCGGCCACCGTCAGCAAATAAAGGTAATCAAGGCGTTCCCAGTCCTGCACCAGGGTGGCAAAGCGGTGCACCACGGCGGGGTCGCCGATGTCCTGCTTCTGCGCAGTGATCGACATGTCGAGATGGTGCCGCACCAGCCAGGCGATCAGGTCGGCATCGGTCTGTGACAGCCCGAGCCAATGCGCGAATTCGCGTGCGTCGCGCTCGCCGAGTTCGGAGTGGTCGCCGCCGCGGCCCTTGGCGATGTCGTGAAACAGACCGGAGAGCAGCAGCAGTTCCGGCTTACGCACACGCGCGCGCAGTTCCACTGCCAGCGGTAGTTCGGATGCCGTCGCCGGCTCGGCAAAGCGCGCCATGTGCGCAAGCACGCGCAGCGTGTGCTGATCGACGGTGTAGGCATGGAACATGTCGTATTGCATGCGTCCGGTCACGCGTTCGAATGCGGGAATCAGGCGCCCGAGCAGATCGAGTTCGGCCATCTTGCGCAGCACCGGAACCGCGCGTGCAGGTTGACGCAGGATGGCAAGGAAATGCGCGGCACACTCGGCCCTATCAGCGTCGCGCGGATAGCCGCTGACTGCCGCCTGGATCGCCGCCGCGAGTTCCGGCGTCAGGCCCTGGGCGTCCGCTTCGAGCGCCATGCGATGGCAAACCGCCAACGCATCGACCATGCGCGCGGTCGCGGCCACCGGATCGCGATGCGCGAGGCGACCGTTGCGCAGGCCATAGCCATCATCGAACCACTGCACATGCGCCGGCGTGTCGGCCAGACGTTCTTCCCAGTCGATCAGCAGGCGTTGCGTAATGCGCCGCACGCAGGACGCTGCACGAAAGTAGCTCTGCATCATCTGCTCGATGGCGAGACTTTCGCGATGCTGATCGGCATAGCCGAACAGTTTCGCCAATTCGCGTTGATGGTCGAACAACAGCCGCTCTTCACGCCGCTGTGTCGCGCGGTGAAGTCCATAACGCATGCGCGCCAAAGTGCCGCGGGCGTCGATCAGCGCGGATTGATCGACCGCGGTCACCAATCCTGCGTCAGCAAATCCACGCAGGGACGTCACGCCGAAACAGCGTCTGGCCATCCAGCCGAGCGTGTCGAGGTCGCGCAATGCGCCCGGCCCTTCCTTCAGATTCGGTTCGAGATTGAACGAGGTGTCGTTGTAACGCGCATGGCGCGCGCGCAGTTCCTCATGCTTCGCAGTGAAGAACGCTGACGCTGGCCAGACTTCGTGCGTATCCAGCGCTGCCAGCGTGGTATTCATCAGCGCTTCGTCGCCGGCGAGATAACGCGATTCGAACATCGCCGTCGCCGAGGACAGGTCTTCGGCGCCGATGCGCACGCACTGCTCGGGCGTGCGCGTGATGTGGCTGACACCGAGGCCGATGTTCCAGATCGAGGCGAGGAAGCGCTCGATCGCGGTCTGCGTCGGCGCATCGTCATTGGCAATAATCAGCAACAAATCGATGTCGGACTGCGGATAGAGCTCGGCGCGACCGTAACCGCCGGTCGCCGCCAGCACAATGCCGGGCAGCGCCGCCAGCTCAGCCGCGTAAGCCGCACACAGGGCGATATCGACGCGGTCGGCACGGGCAGAAATCAGATGGTCGGCGGGTGCACCGAGCGCGAACGAAGCTTCGTCTTCAAACTGCGCACGCCGCAGCTGCTCGCGCCACTGCGATGCGTTGAAGACCGGGGGCGCAGCGATGTCGGCGCCGCGCACTTCGCTCATGCAGACGACCTCTCATGAGCGCCGAGCGTCAACACTTCGAATCCACTTTCGGTCACGGCGATGGTGTGTTCCCACTGCGCCGACAGCGAACGGTCACGCGTGACCACGGTCCAGCCATCCGGCATCAAGCGGGTGTGTTCGCGGCCGGCATTGATCATCGGCTCGATCGTGAAGGTCATGCCCGGCGCGAGCACCGGGCCAGTACGCGGCTTGCCGTAATGCAGCACCTGCGGATCTTCGTGATAGATCTTGCCGATGCCGTGACCGCAGTATTCGCGCACCACCGAGAAGCGCTCGGCCTCGGCATAGGTCTGGATGGCATGGCCGATGTCGCCAAGCGTCGAGCCCGGCCGCACCGTGCGGATGCCGCGCCACATCGCCTCGTGCGTCACTTCGACCAGGCGTTTGGCGAGCACTGGCGGCGTCCCGACGAAATACATGCGCGAGGTGTCGCCATGCCAGCCGTCGCGGATCACGGTGACGTCGATATTGATGATGTCGCCGTCTTTCAGGACTTTGGTGCCGCTCGGGATGCCGTGGCAGATCACATTGTTGACCGAGGTACAGATCACCTTCGGAAAACCCTTGTAGCCGAGATTCGCCGGGATCGCCTTCTGCACGTCGACGATATGGCGATGGCAAAGCTGATCGAGCTCGTCGGTGGTGACCCCAGTGCGGACATGCGGCCCGATCATGTCCAGCACTTCGGCGGCGAGGCGCCCGGCTTCGCGCATCTTCTCGATGTCGGCGGCGGACTTGAGTGTGAATTTGGTGTTGCGCGCGGTCGATTCCATGAGGCGAGTTTAGCGAAGCGCGGCGACGACTGCGCGACTGTCACGTGACGAAGTACGGCATCATCGCTGCATTGCCCGGCCAGGAATGATGCATGGAACCCGAACGCGTCCGCGAGGTGGAATTTCCCGAAGTCGATCAGGGACTGAAGGATGATGTACGCCGGCTCGGCGCCATGGTCGGCGGCATGCTGGCGGAGCAACTGGGGCCGGAATTCCTGGCCGAAATCGAGCGCATGCGCGTCAGTGCGATCCGGCGGCGCGAACTGCAGCAGCCGATCGACGGGCTCGCCGATTCCCTGCGCGGCCACACGCCGCGCCATGCAGAACGTCTGGCGCGCGCGTTCGCGACCTATTTCCAGGTGGTGAACGTCGCCGAACGCGTGCATCGCATTCGCCGCCGGCGTCACTACCAGATCCACGAAGGCGGCGACCAGCCCGGCGGGTTGCATGAAACGCTGGCGTTGTTGAAACAGGCCGGTTTCAGCGCCGAGACCATCCTCGCGCAATTGGCGAAGCTCGAGATCGAGCCGGTATTCACCGCGCACCCGACCGAAGCGGTGCGCCAGTCGCTGCTGCAAAAGGAAGAGGAGATCGTGCGCTGCCTACTCGCCGAAATCGGCGGCCAGCGCACGCCGGGCGAGTCGGCCACCGATTGGTCACGCATGCGCACTGCGCTGACCGCGGGCTGGCAGACCGCGACGCTGGCGCCGATCAAGCCCGATGTCAGCGACGAACTCGAACACACCACGCATTACCTGGTCGAACCGATCTATCGCACGTTGCCGATCTTCTACGAAGTACTGCTTGACGGCTTCGAACGCAAATTCGGGATATCTCCGGAAATTCCGATCATGGTGCGCTTCGCGTCCTGGGTCGGCGGCGATATGGACGGCAATCCGAATGTCGGGCCGGAAACGATTGCCGCCGCCCTCGCCCGTCACCGCCGTCAGATCCTCGCGCAGTACACCATTGATCTGCGCCGCCTCGCCGGCTTGCTCAGCCAGAGCGAAGGTCTGTGCGGGTTCTCGACCGAAGTCTATGCGCGCCGCGATCACTATCTCGCGACCATGCCCGAGATCGCCGCGCTGATCAGCGCGCGCCATCGCGACATGCCTTATCGGGTGCTGCTGCGATTGATGCGCGCCCGCATCGAAGCAACCACCGCCGGCGCCGAGCATGCCTATCGCGACCACGACGAATTCATCGCCGATCTCGAAAACATTCGCGCCAGCCTGCACGAGCACAAGGGCGACCACGCCGGCGGCTATGCGCTGCGGCGCATGTTGTGGCGGGTGCGCACCTTCGGTTTTCATCTGGCGCGGCTCGATCTGCGCCAGGACGCGCGCGTGCATCGGCGCGTGCTGCTGGCCGCCGATCCGGCACTCGCTGCGCATCCGTCGCCGCCCGAGCGCATTGCCGAACTTGCGCGCGGCGATGCGATCGCGAGTGCGCCGCTCGAGGATCCGCTGCTCGATCGCGCGCGCCGGGTGTTTTCGACGGTCGCCGACGTGCGCAAGCGCTACGGCCGCGACGCGATCGGCCTGTACGTGATCAGCATGGCCGCGAACGCCAGCGACGTGCTGTCGGTCATCGCGCTGGCCCGCGCCGGGAAACTCGTCGATGCGGATAATCAGGTGCCGCTCGATATCGCGCCGCTGTTCGAGACGATTGAAGACTTGCAGCAGGCCCCGCAGACCTTGGCGCATATGCTCGCTGATCCGGTCTATCGCGCGCATTTGGCGGCGCGCGGGCATCGCCAGTTCGTGATGCTCGGTTATTCCGACTCGGCCAAGGACGGCGGCCTGCTCGCAGCCAGATGGGCGCTGCAATGCGCGCAGTCGCAGCTGTTGAACGTCGCGTCGGTGCACGGCATTGCGCTCGACTTCTTCCATGGCCGCGGTGGTTCGGCGAGTCGCGGCGGCGGCAAGACCAGTGCCGCGATCCTGGCCGCCCCGCGCGCCACCATGAATGGCCGCCTGCGCGTGACCGAACAGGGCGAAGTGATCCACCGCAAGTACGGCATCGACGCGCTGGCCTTGCGCACCCTGGCGCAAACCACGGCTGCGGTACTCGCCCCAATGATGCTGCCGCCGCCCGAAGAACCGCGTGAACTGCGCTGGGGCGAGATGCTGGCGCCGATGGCGGACGCGTCGCTCGCGCATTACCGCGCCCTGGTCAGCGACGGCGATGCCTTCGTCGCCTATTTCCGCGATGCCACACCGATCGATGTGATCGAACGCATGTCACTGGGTTCACGACCAGCACGGCGCGGTGGCGCGCAGATCCGCGACCTGCGCGCGATTCCGTGGGTGTTCGCGTGGACCCAGTCGCGCTGCGTCCTGACCGGCTGGTATGGCCTCGGCACCGCACTCGAACACGGTGTACAGACCTTCGGTATTGAGGCGATGCGCGAAATGACGCGCGACTGGCGCTTTCTGGCGAGTCTGCTCGCCGACGTCGAAATGGTCATCGCCAAGACGGACATGGCGATCGCCGAAGTGTTCTCGAAACTCGCCGGTCCGCTGCACGAGCGCTTCTTTCCGCTGCTGCAAGCCGAACACCGTCGCACCCGCGACATGCTCGCCCTGCTGACCGAACGCGACCTGCTCGCCAACGACCCGCGCCTCGCCCTCTCGCTGCGCTTGCGCAATCCGTACGTCGACCCGATCAGCCTGCTGCAAGCCGACCTCCTCGCCCGCTGGCGCGCCGCCGACCGCCCCGACGACGACCTGCTGCGGGCCCTGATCACCTGCGTGCAAGGCGTGTCGCAGGCGTTGCAGAACACCGGCTGAGATCATCGGCTGAGATCATCGGCTGAGGACATTTGCTGGCCCTCGCACCGGTGTTTCGCCGTAAGGTTGCGCCTGACATCCCGACACGGGCATCCGATGACCGCTGCCGAATCCCGCCCCCGCGAGACGGTCATTGCCTGTGCACTACCGGGCATCGAGGCCGCCGATCGCGCGCTGATGCCGCTGGGTATCGGCATGCTGCTGCTGTTCATCACCGCCTGGGCCGTGTTCAGCGGCTGGTTTCTGTCCGAACGGATCGCCTGGAGCCGGGACAGCGCAGTGACTGAAGCCATCGTCGGCGCGGACAATCTCGTCCAGTACCGCGACCGTCGAGGGCAGGAACACCGCACCTACCCGCCATCGCGCGAGGGCTGGCGTCCGCAACCCGGTGAGCGCCTCGACATCCGCTATGTCGAAGGCCAGGAGCAGATCGAGTTTGCCGACATGGCCGAGGGCCAGCGCCTGCTCGCGCTCGGATTCGCCGCGTTTTCGTTGCCGATGTATGGCTTCGCCTATTACGTGTTTCGGCGACTGCGCAAGGACGATGCCCGGCGCGCACGCCTCAAGTCCCTGAATCGTCGCGTGCCGGCGCAGGATTTCCGGGTGCTCAGCGAACGGGTGGGCGGCAAGAGTCATCGCATCGGTTATCGGGTTTTCGCGCGATTCAACCATCAGGGTCGTTGGTACGAAGCAGCCTCGGACCGCTTGGGCATCGACCCAACGCCCGGCATCGACCCCGATGTTTTGTGTGTGCTGCTGGATCCCGACGAGCCGTTGATGAGCATGGTCTCGCAGGAGACGATCGGCCAGTAGGAAGCGACGCGGTTGAGTTCGGCTGATCCGGCCTCAATAAAGGCGGACACACTCGGGCCTACAGGACAACGCACGATGAACCGATGGATCCTCGGCTTGATGGCCGCATGGCTGTTCGCCAGCCTCCAGGTGTTTGCCGGCGAGGCGGTGACGATTGGCGAGCGCCACCCGCTGAAATCGACCGTGCTCAACGAGGAACGCAGCTATTCGGTCGCCTTGCCGAAGAGCTACACACCGCAAGGATCACGCCGCTACACCGTGCTTTACGTGCTGGACGCGCAGACGGCGTTCAAGCATGTCGCGACAACCGTCGAGTTCCTTTCGGACTATGGCGACATTCCGGAAATGATCGTCGTCGGCATCGACAGCACCGATCGGCTGCGCGACTACACACCGACGGACTGGTCGAAGATGAATGGCGCCGACGGCGGCGGGCCCACCTTCAAACGCTTTCTCGCGCAGGAACTCATCCCCGAGATCGAGCGCAACTATCGCAGCGACGGCTATCGGATCCTGATGGGGCACTCGCTCGCAGGCCTGTTCACGCTGTACGCGAT
>JAYUXS010000248.1:0-4130 GCA_043752845.1 Lysobacterales bacterium
CGCAGCGTGACAAACATGCTTCGGAAATGAGTGGCGAAAAAAACATTGATGTGTCGATCGCAACAGCTTCCTCGCAGTCTTCGCGATCGAACAACCGCCTCTTGCAGAACCGGTCTTGCACTCGTGCGCAACGCTGTCGTGTTCATCGCTTCGCGCATCCCACATTCAATGTCATGACGCAGAAAACCAGATGTTCGCGGTATCGCGTCATGTCGAATCCATCAACCTCGTGCGCGCGCTCGCAGTCGCCGCACGTGGTGATTGAAAAAGTTTCAACCGGGCGATCACTGCAAAAACCAAAAGGAGCACCACCATGAAAGCAGCAACTACCAAGAAGAAAATCGGTACGGTGAAAGCCGCCGCCAAACCAGCAGCAAAGAAAGCGGCCGCCAAGAAGCCGGCGGCAAAGAAAGCAGCAGCCAAGAAGCCGGCAGCGAAAGCGCCTGCCAAGAAAGCTGCAGTAAAGAAAGCACCAGCAAAGAAAGTCGCAGCGAAGAAAGCGCCAGCTAAAAAAGCTGCGAAGAAATAAGTTGATTGGTTCGTAGTAAATTTTTCGGGTCAGACCATCGCGCGGCCGCCCGGCGCGCGATGGTCACTTTCGAAAGTTTTCGTTGTTGCCTGATCACCTGATCCCGGAAGTGCAATGCTTCCGTCGCTTGAATCGCATCATCCGGCCTTCCGACACGTTCCTTTGCATTGACGGCGACCCCTTCCAGATCTCATTGCCACCGTTGCTGCGGCGGCTTTACGGTAATCTGACCAAGTCCCCGATCGCGTTGGACTGTGGTGATTACGTGAACGCCCGCGCGAATTGCGGTACAACTTGTACCATGACGTTCGTCACGGCTTCGGGCGCGGCGAGCGGTTCTTTGATCAAGACCCAACGGGGAAGTGAAATGCCGCAACAAAATCGCAACCGTATCGCAATATTTCGACGGCCTTCTTGCCTGTTGGCGATCATCTGCGTTTTCACTTTCGCTGCCTGCGGCAAGAAAGAAGAAACGGCTCCGGCTTCCGCCGCGACATCACCGGCGGCTGGCGCTTCGCCGCAAGTGAGTGCGCCCGATGCACCGGAAGTGACGGTCGCCACACTATTGGCGTCAGCCACACGCGCGGTCAACGAAGATCGACTGGTCGCACCGGGCGGCGACAACGCCATCGAGTTCTATCTGCAGGCGCTGGCGAAAGAAGCCAATAATGTCAGCGCCACCCAGGCGCTCGTAGATCTGTTTCCGCTTGCCGCCGGCAATGCCGAACGCGAAATCGTCAGTCGCAATCTGGACGAAGCTTCGCGCATCATCGGACTACTCGATCAGGCAAGCCCAGGCTCTTACACGGTGTCGACGCTGAAATCGAAGCTCAACGCCGCACGCACGCAAATGACGCGCGAAGAAGAGCGCCGTCTGGCCCAGGAAGCTGCCGCACAACAGCAGCGGGAACTGGCGGCGCAACAGGCGGCTGCGCCTGCAGCGGCAACTCCGGCGGCGCCACCGCCGCGCACCGCGGCGGAAGATCGTCCGGTACCAGCGACAGCCGCACCACCCACCGCTGCAGCAGCAGTTCCGCCGCCGGTTGCAGCAGAGCCTGCGGGCGAAAATCGTGATCCGGTTTTGGTGCGCCAGGTGCGACCGACTTATCCGGCTGCAGCAGCGCGTCGTCGCCAGGAGGGATGGGTGGAAGTGACGTTCAATGTGGGTACCGACGGCGCCGTAGGCGACGTCAATGTGGAGCGCTCGCAGCCGCGCGGCGTATTCGATCGCGATGCGGTGCGCGCGGTTTCACAGTGGAAGTTTGAGCCAGCACTGAACGGCGGCAAGGCAGTGACGTCGTCACTGACTCGTCGCATCGAGTTCTCGCTGAAAGGTCAGTAACACGACCGGTCGGGGATTGAAACGGCGCCTTCGGGTGCCGTTTTCATTTGTCCGGATTCAGGAACTCATCGATCCACGTGGTTTCGGTCGAAGTGCGCCTGCCTGTCGACAATTGCATGATCACGGAACGTGCCGTTGCCGCATCCATCAACTCTGCGAGAATCGTGGCGTGGTGTGCGGCATAAGCCAGTGCAAGCGTCGCGGTGTCTTCGCCGTCGCCATTGGCGAGTGCCTTTATCGGATCAACGCATTCATTCCATGCCTGACGCGAGCGCAGCCGATAGCGCCGCTTGAACGGGAAGGATTTGCTCAGCTCAAGCACGTCACGCGCGACGAGACCATCGCGGATACGCGACTGCCAACGTGCGACCGACCGGGTGAGCAGCGCCAACGCCCCGGCGATCGGAAACGCCTGGCCAAGTCGCGCCAACTTTGCCGCAGCATCGGCCAGCAGCGGATGCGCAACCGGCATCGTGTCGGCAACTTGAAGCTGATCGTTCCGGCGCACGAAGCGTCCGCTGCCGATCAGGTCGACCAATATCAACGCGGACAATGCCTGCCGAAATCGCTCGGCGCCGCACGCTGGATAGACCTCGCCACTGATCGGATCGATGGCTATTAGACACAATCGTTCGGCGAGGATCATCGCTTGTACCTAGCGTGCGACGCGGCGCGTGCGTTTCGGGATCAGTCGATCCAACTGCAGCCAATCATGTTCGGGCAACCCGAGTTCGCGATCCACGAGCGTCGGCAACAGCCCTGCCGGTACCGCCGATTCGCTGTTCCAGAGCAAGGCCACGCCGAAGTCCTTATCCGGCAACATCGCCAACGCCGCACGATAGCCCTGCACCGCGCCGGCATGAAAAATCATGCGATGCCCGCTGTAATCGAAGACGCGCCAACCCAGCGCGTAGGAGGCGCTGCGCACGCGACCACGACGCCAGGGCGAACCGAGCACTTCGCCCGGCGTGGCGATTTGCGGCGTGTGCAGCGTCGTCAGCAAATTGTTGTCGAACACATCCGGCGCATGGCCGAGATGCGCCAGCATCCATTGTCCGAGATCACGCACACTGGCGTTGACGCCGGCCGCGGGTGGAATTCGGTAATACGTCAGCTTCGGGTACACCGCCTGCCAGCGCCCGCTGCGCTTGATGTGCGGACGCGCCCAGTCTCCGCTGGCCTCGAGCGCATCGCGACCATAGGTTGCGGTCGCCATGCCGAGCGGATGGAAAATGCGCTTCTCGACCTGATGCGTGAAAAAATCGCCGGTGACGGCAAAGGTCACGTCGCCGATCAAACTGAAAGCGATGTTCTGGTAGCTGTAGCAACTGCCGACCGAACATACCGGCGTGAATTCATCGAGCTGGTCGACCAGCAACGGGTACGGCGAGTCGGCTTCCAGCGCGCGGTCGAGGGCGTTGTGCGGCAAACCGACGCGATGGCTGAGCAGGTCGTCAATGCGCAGGCGACCAGCACCTTCGATGTCCTTCAGGACCAGCGACGGCACCAGGTCCTGCACGCGGTCCTCCCATCGCAAGGCGCGTTCGTTGACCAGAAGCCCGGAAAGCGACGCCGCAAACGATTTCGACAACGAGGCGACCCGAAAAACCGTATCGGCACTCACTGCCATGCGCTTGCCGCTCTCTGCAGTGCCAAGGCCACGCACGCTGATGATGACGCCATCCTTGACGATGACCGCAGCCAGCGCCGGTGTCTGTCCGGTTTTCATGACGTCATCAGTCAAGCGCTCGAACTCGTCGACGATGGCCGCAACCCGCGCTGCCTCGACGCCCGCGCACGCGCCTTCGGACAACGCGCAAAGCGTCGCCAGCATCAGCGAGAAGCAGGCAAATCGGCAAGCCGAAGGATGAAAAACAGCCATGTTATGCTCGTTGTCGATGTCCGCATTCTATCAAGCAGCACGTCTTGGTGCGGGCCGATTCACGACAAGCGGAGGACGAAGCGATGTGGGGCATGTTGATCCTGTTGGGCGTTGTGGTGGCGTTGGCATTTTTCGTGATCGGCATCTACAACGGCTTGATCCGCGCCCGCCGCGCATACGAGAACTCGTTCGCGCAGATCGACGTGCAACTGACGCGCCGCTACGACCTGATCCCGAACCTGGTCGAAACCGCCAAGGCCTACATGAAGCACGAGAGCGCCACGCTCGAAGCGGTGGTCGCGGCGCGCAATGCGGCCATGAACGGACTGAAGGCGGCGCAAGCACACCCCGGTGATGCTGCCGCAATGCAAACGCTG
>JAYUXS010000249.1:0-1641 GCA_043752845.1 Lysobacterales bacterium
CACAGCGCGATTGCGGCCGTGTCCATCACTCCGAGATTGCGCTGGATCACGTCTTCGTAGCTGAGCGTTTCGAAGCGTGTGGCGCTGGCATCGAGATTCGGATCGGCGGTGTACACGCCATCGACCTTGGTCGCTTTCAACAACAGTTCGGCGCCGACTTCGACCGCACGCAACGCAGCGGCGGAATCGGTGGTGAAGAATGGATTGCCGGTGCCAGCGCCAAACAACACGACGCGATTCTTCTCCAGATGACGAATGGCGCGACGGCGGATGTAGTCCTCGCAGACTTCGTTGATCTTGATCGCGCTCATCACCCGCGCCACGACACCACGCTTCTCGATCGCATCCTGCATGGCGAGCGTGTTCATCACCGTTGCCAGCATGCCCATATGGTCGCCGGTGACCCGGTCCATGCCAGCGGCAGCGAGACCGGCACCGCGGAAGATATTGCCGCCGCCGATCACCACCCCGACTTGCACGCCAGCGCGCACGACTTCGATGATTTCGTCGGCCAGACGTCCGAGCACGAGCGGGTCGATACCGTAATTTTCGCGGCCCATCAGGGCTTCACCGCTGAGTTTGAGCAGAATCCGGTGGTATTGGATCGGATTGGCAGAGATCGGCGCGTCGGTCATGAGTCGAATCCTTGATGCATGCGGTGGCGGTTGTCTGGTGTCGAGAATTCGGTCAAAAAAAGGGAGCGTTTCCGCTCCCTTCTTGATCAGGCCAGGCCTGCTTGTTTCATCACTTCGGCGGCGTAGTCTTCAACCACCTTTTCGATGCCCTCGCCAACGGCGATACGGTGGAAGGCGACGACTTCGGCCTTGGCGGCCTTGAGCGCGGCTTCAACGGTCATGTTGGTGTCGATGACATAGGCCTGACCGGTCAGGCTCATTTCCGACAGCGTCTTGTTGATCTTGCCGGAGATCATCTTTTCCTGGATTTCGGCCGGCTTGGCCTTGTCCTTTTCGTTCATCTGCGCGAGCGCGATTTCCTTTTCCTTGGCCGCGATCTCCAGCGGCACGTGCGCCGGTGTGATGTACGGCGGGTTCATGGCCGCGACATGCATCGCGACGCCACGGGCGATCTCGGCATTGCCACCCTTCAGGTCGACCAGCACGCCGATACGACCGCCGTGAACGTAGGCACCGACGGTGCCGTCAGACGACAGCGCAACGATGCGACGCAGCTGCAGGTTTTCACCGAGCTTCAGCACCAGTTCCGAACGCGCTTCCTCGATCGTGCCGCCACCAGTTGCTGCCGCAGCTTTCAGCGAATCGATGTCGGTAGCGCCGGTGTCGAGCGCGCACTTCGCAACCATGTCGCAGAACTTGACGAAGTTCTCGTCCTTGGCAACGAAATCGGTTTCCGAATTGATTTCGACCATGACCGCACGGCCAGCGTTCGCGGCCATCGCGATGCGACCTTCTGCAGCGACGCGACCGGCTTTCTTGTCAGCCTTGGCGAGCCCCTGCTTGCGCAGCCATTCCATCGCGGTGTCGATGTCGCCACCGTTCTCGGCCAACGCTTTCTTGCACTCCATCATGCCGACGCCAGAACGCTCGCGCAGTTCCTTGACCATGCTTGCAGTGATATCCATGAACTACCTCTCAATGCTCAAAAAAAGCGCGGCGGGAACAA
>JAYUXS010000250.1:0-1641 GCA_043752845.1 Lysobacterales bacterium
ATCGTCATCAAACGCGGCAAGGGCGCCGGTTTCGCCGGCATCGAGAATGCGCTGTTCTACCAGGACAACTGCAAGATGCTGTATGCCGACGGTCAGGCGGCCGCGGCGGCGCTGTCGACCGAGCTGAAGGCGATTGATGGCGGCGGCGGGCATTGATCACGCGATGAACCGCACAGTTCACTGCGCCAAGTTGCAACGCGAAGGCGAAGGCCTCGACTTCGCGCCTTATCCGGGCGAACTCGGCACGCGCATCTACAACGAGATCTCGAAGGAAACCTGGGCGCAGTGGCTCGCGCACCAGACCATGCTGATCAACGAAAACCGACTCTCGCCAGTTGATCCCAAAGCGCGCAAATACCTGCGCGAGCAGATGGAAGCGTTCCTGTTTGGCGATGGCGCGGACAAGGTCGCGGGCTTCGTGCCGGCGGAGCATTGAGCGCCGAATCGCGGAGGGTCCGAATGCATCATCGATGGCCATCAGTCTTGGTCGCTGCCATGTGCTTGGGGTTGGTGACGGTCACGAATGCCAATGACGACGAGGCGCCTGTGTTACGGCCGAGCCTCGCGGCTGTAGTTGCCGATCAATGTGATCTCGTCGTCGACTTTGGCGAAGAAAGCCAATCCTGCTGGTCGCATGTATGCAAATCGAAGAAGCCGGTCGAGCTTGGCTGCGATCTGAGCGCGTTGCGCCAGGTCGGCGATGTGTCGGTTTCGCCGGATCGAAAATGGCTGGCGGTGATCTCGGTCGGCGAGGGGCATCCGATGCTGGAAGTTCTCGATCTCGGGCGCTTGCTTGAGAAGCACGAATACGCTGCGCTGACCACGATCAATCCCTACCCGGGCACCATCAATTTGCACGGATGGCGCGAAGGCGCGCTGCTCGTCACTAGCGACGTGCCCTTGCCGGAAATGCCGCTTACCGATGGCGACATCTTCGAGCTCATGAGTGATCACCAGAAGCTGTTCGCGGTCGATCTCACGACTTGGAAAATTCAGGCCGAGACGGAGCCTGCGACTCGATAGCCGCCCGATCGACGCGATTTCATGGTGTCGCCGGCGTGACCAATCCGCGTTCGATCAGTGCGTCCAGCAAGGCCTTGGTGTACGCGGGCTTGTGCCGGTAGTCGACGTGGGAATCATCGGGTAGCGGGAAGTCGCGCAGGGTCGGCACATCGAGCGCGAGCAGGGTTTTCGCCGTGGTCGATGCCGCCATCTTGTCCCAGTATTCGGCACGCGGGAACCAGTCTTCTTCGGCCCAGCGGCGCTGGCCACTGGTCGGCGCGGAATAGAAAATCACTTCGCCGCCGCGCGCCTGGATCTTGCGCACCCAGGTGTTTGCCGCTTCGACCTGCGGCCACCACTCGGTGAAAGGAATATGCGGCAGGTGACCGCCGAATCGTTCAAGGTTGCGCACCAGTTCGCGCTTTTGCGCGTCACGATCTCCGCGTTCGTAGTCGATAAATCCGAAGCGGCGGCGGTCCAGCCATTGATAGGGTCGGAATGGCTCGCCTTCGGCATTCCACCAACGCACCGTCGTGCGCAGCAAGCTGAAATCGCTGCGCGCGATCACCGCGTTGAGCTGCCAGTGATTGAGCAGCAGCCGATGCACGGCCCGACTGGGCGAAAATTCGTGCCGATAGA
>JAYUXS010000251.1:0-9391 GCA_043752845.1 Lysobacterales bacterium
GCGCTCGGCCGAACGCAGCAGGTGCGCGCGGGCGAGTGCCGGCTCGGCATGCAGCATGGCGAGCATGTCCTGCAGCTGATCGCGAAATCCGAATGCGCCGCCCGACTGGTAGAAGCCGCTGCGCGCGAACACCCGGCACGCCAACGTCTGATACAGCAACCAGCCATTTGCCATCACGTTCAAAGCCCTGTCTGGCGTCTCGACCTGCACCGCACCGAGCGTGCGCTGCCAATACTGCTGCACGCGCTCCAATGACGCGCGTGCAGCTCCGGGCTTGCGCATGCGCTTGGCCAGTTCACGGGCATGCGCGATGTCGCGGCCGGCACCCAGCCGGAAAATGACCTGACGCTCTTCGCCATCGGCCAAGTCAAACGGCACCGAGATCGCACCGCATGGGTCAAGCGCGGCGCCGACGCGTCCGGACAAATGCGCCCGCGTCATGGCCGCCGGATGCGTGAGTGTGCCGTTGCGGCCGAGGAATTCGCTGCGATCGCCGGTGAGCGTGCGCGCGGCATCGTCGACATCGAAGAAGGCGACGCGTCCCGGGAATTCGCTGTTGTAGGCGTTGCTCGCGAACAGGGCGCCGCTGCTGGCATCGATACTGGTGACGACGTGCATCGCGGTCTTCGCGCGCAGGTCGCCGAGCACCCATTCGACATAGCCGGTGGCCGACAGCTGGCGATTGCGACCGGAACCATTGCGCAACTTGAGCACGCAGAACTTGATCGCGTCATCCAGATCCACGTGCATCGAAAGTTCCGAGCGGATGCCGCCCTCGGTGTGCTCGAACACGCTGTAGCCAAAGCCATGACGGGTGACGTAGGGCATGGCGCCGCGGGTTGGCAGCGGCGTCGGCGACCAGTAGTGGCCACTTTCGTCGTCGCGCAGGAAGAACGCTTCGCCGCTGCTCGCGCCGACCGCGTCGTCACTCCATGGTGACAGCCGGAATTCGTGCGCGTTTTCACTCCAGGTGTAGGCCAGCCCGCTCTCGCTGACCACGCTGCCGAAATGCGCATTTGCGAGCACGTTCACCCACGGCAGCGGGGTGCGTTGTGCGTGCGCGGTGTGGATCACGTACTCGCGTCCGTCTGCGCTGAACCCGCCGAGGTGATTGCCGAGCATCAGCGGATGCTTCACGGCATCGGACATCGCCGACGGTTCGGGCCGATGGACACGTGTCGTCGTAAGTCGCGCGATCCGCTTCTCGACCGGTGCACGTCGTGCCACTTGCTCGCGCAACGTGCCGGCAGTGTCGACGATGATGACCCGCGCCACCGACTGCAGCAACACGCGGTCCTCGTTCGAGATCTGTTCTGCGGTGCGCACGAAGATGCCGCCCGGACGGTCGATCGCCGCGGCCTCCAGACGCGTTGCGATCATCCCGACAATCTGGTCCTGCAGCACTTGCCGGTAGCCGGCATGATCTTCATTCCAGATGACCAGGTCGACGGCGAGGCCTTTCCGGCGCCACCACGCGTGGCACTGGATCATCTGGCGCACGAGTTCGATATGCGCCGTGTCGGAAATTTTCAGCAGCACGATCGGCAGGTCGCCCGAGATCGCGTAACCCCACAAGCCGGACTGTCCACGTCGGTTCTGCAGCAAGACGCCGGCTTCGGCGCGATGCGCCGGATTCGCGTACAGCACCGAACTGGCGAGGCGCCGATAGATCTGCGCATCGGCTTCGGTGATATTGAGTTGCCGCAAGATCAGACCACTGTGCGTGTAGGCGACATCGAATACACGATCAGCAAGCCGTCGATCCTGATACTTGTCGACGAGCACGTTGCAGGCTTCACGACTGTCGGCGACACCGTAGACCAGATCGAGCATCACCGTCTGCTCGGCTTCGAGCGTGATCAGGCAACGGATCGCCATGATCGGATCGAGCACCGAGCCGGACGTGTCCGACAGTGCGCCGGCATCGGTCATGGCCAATGGTGCGGTCAAGGTGCGGCCGCGACCGATGAAGCGCATGCGATCGGTTTCGAACGAGATCTGCGACACCGCACTGTCGTGCGCCGCGATCAGATGGAACATCCATGGCGTCGGCTCGTCGATCGATCGCGGCCGGCGCGTGCACAGAATGGCGCTGCGCGCAGCGACGATCTCGGTCTGCACGAACAGGTTGCCGAACGCGGTCTGCGTCGCATCGGCCGCTGGCGCGGCGATCACCGTTTCGGCATAGGTGGTGATTTCGAGCGTGCGTCGCATCTGCGAGCGATTGGTGATGCGCAGGCGCCGCAACTCGATGTCGTCTTCCGGCGACACCACGATCTCGCAGTAGGTCTCGATGTCATGGTCACGGCGCCGATATTCCACGCGTCCTTCGGAGAACAACGCTTCATAGGTCTGCGCCAGCTTCAACGTCGGCTGGTGCGTCCCCGACCAGAACGCGGACGTCTCGAGGTCGCGCACATAAACGAAATTGCCCCAATGGTCGCGCGTGCTGTCCTCGCGCCAACGGGTGAGCGCCAGGTCCTTCCATTGACTGTAGCCACCACCCGCGTTCGTCAGCATCACGTGATAGCGACCATTGGACAGCAACTGCACTTCAGGCACCGGCGTATGTGCGCCCATCGGTGCGTGAACGGTGAGCGCGGTGGCGTCGACAAAGGCGCTGCCTTCGGCGTGTTCGGAAATGCGCTTGCGCACCGGGATGCGCTTGGGTACGCGTTCCTGCAACAGAAGCAGCGTCGCCTGGAACCAGGGATCGGAAGCAAAGCGCCGTTGCATCGGGCGGTCGAGCAGCACGTGCGCGAGCGCCAGCAGGCTCATGCCCTGATGGTGCGCCATGAACGAGCGCACGATCACGTGGCTTTGCCCGCGTGCCAGCCGCGACGCGGTGTAGTCGATCGCCTCGTAGAAGCCATAGCGCCCTTCCAGCCCGAGCGTCGCCAGCCGTTGCAAATTCGCGCTCGCCGCGACCGGCGCCACCATCAAGGCCAGCATCGACGCGTACGGCGCAATCACCTGGTCCTTCGCGAGCCCACGTTTCAACCCGAGACCAGGCACGCCGAAGGCGTAGTACTGATAGTTGAGGCTGGCGTCGAAAGCGTTGTAGCCGGACTCCGACACGCCCCATGGCAGCCCGATCCGCTGTCCGTAATCGATCTGCAGTTCGACCGCACGACGGCAGGTGTGGTCGAGCAGCGAGCCTGCGTATGAGGGCATGATCAACATCGGCATCAAGTACTCGAACATCGAACCGCTCCACGACATCAACAGCGGCGTGCCGCCGGTGGTCGTCTGCAGGCGGCCGAGTGCAAACCAGTTTTCCTGGGGCAACTGCCCCTGGGCGATGGCGACGAAGCTCGCAATACGCGCTTCGGATGCGAGCAGGTCGTAGTAGCTGTGGTCGCGCCTGAACTCGTCGACGTTGTAGCCGATGGCCAGATGGTGGCGCGACTCGTCGTAAAGGAAGGCGTAGGCCATGGTCGCGAATTCAGCGGCCTGTGCCGCGAGTTGCAGCGCATCGTCGATGCGCGCTTGCGCGCGCGTGCTGCCGAGTGCGACGCGATCGCGCAGCCCCGCCAGCAGCAGCCCGTCGTCACTGTCGGCGCGCGTGCGCACTTCGGCATCGAGCGACGGCAGCAGGCTGTGCGAAAACGCTGCTAGCGACGCCAGCGTCGGTAGCGCATCGATGACCACCGCGAACGGCCGCAACAGCGCCGCAGTCAAATCGTCTTCGCTGCACCATGGCGCGAGATGCATCAGTTCATCGCGCGCCACTTGCAGTTGCTGCAGCAACGCTGCGAGCCACACGCGCGCCTCGTCGTCCGCGTCACCGTCCAAAGCGGCCTCCACGCGATTGGCCGCACTCGCCAGCGCCTGCAGCGTCTGCAGACACTGCGTCAAGGTCAGTGGCGGCTTCGCGCACGCGCCCGCGATCAGTTCACGCAGATGCGCGGCGGCTGGCAACGACGGATCGCCAAGCGTCACGATCATGACGTCACAGGTATCCGCCAGCCCGTCAAACGCATGCGCGCTGACGATGCCATGTTCGGGTAGCGCAATGAGACCGATGCGCAACGTCAAGAGATTTCCGGCCAGATTGCCGCTGTCGACCGCGGACACATACCGCGGCGCGAGAGGTTGCAGCGTCGTCGTGTCGTACCAGTTGTAAAAATGTCCCTGATGGCGTTCGAGCAAGGCCATGCTGGCAAAGGTTTGTCGCGTCCGCGTCAGCAGCGTGCCGGCGACGATGTAACCGAAGTCGTGTGCTGCGAGGTTCGCCAGCAGGGCCAGGCCGATATTCGTCGGCGACGTGCGATGCGCGGTCACCGGACCCGGACGTTCCTGATGATTGTCCGGCACCAGCCAGTGGTCCTCGGCCGTGACGAAGCGCTCGAAGTAAGCCCAGGTCTTGCGCGCGACGCGGCGCAGGAACAGGATTTGTTCGGCGTTCGGTTGCGGCACACGCTGCTGCAGCGGCAAGCTCAACCACCAGGTGATCGCCGGGCTTGCACACCACAACACCAGCAGCGGCGCAGCGGCCAACAGCGCCTCGACGCGAAACTGACTGAGTAGCGCAGCACTGACCAACGCGACCGCGGGCGCCACCCACATGCTGCGAATCGAACTGCGCAAGCTGCGATCGGGTGGCTGCGGCAGGCACTGCGGGCCCGAGGCCGGCAGTGGCATCGGTGTGCTGTCGGTCGCCACCTGCCATTCCAGCAGCTTGCGTTTGCTGAACAACATGCGCACCGCCGTGCGCGTGATGGCATCGCTGCTGAAGTAGGCCTCGTAGGGCAAACAGGCGACGCGCAACAAACTGGACGCAATGCTCTGCCGCGCCGACTGCAGCACCAGTTTCAAGTGCTGTCCGAGCGACGCGCCGCGCGGCAGACGCAACGCGTCGACGACGCCGATCAGCAACGACGGCAACAGGACCAGCGCAAGCATCGTCAAGGTCCAGTCGAATGCATCCGGCGCCGCCTGCCAGCCGATCAGCCACAGCAGCAGCAGTGCCGACGGCACCAGACTGCGGCGCAGGTTGTCGAAGATCTTGAAGCGCGACAGCGGCGACAGCGGATTGCGCAGATGCTTGCCATCCGGCCCCGGCACACGACCGAGGATCCAGTGTGCGATCTGCCAGTCGCCGCGCAGCCAGCGATGCTGACGATTGACATCACTGGCATAGCGCGCCGGATAGTCCTCGAACAGATGCACGTCGCTGATCAGACCGGCACGCGCGTAGCAGCCTTCCAGCAGGTCATGGCTGAGGATGCGATTTTCGGGGAAGCGATCCTTGAGCACGTGCTCGAAGGCATCGACGTCATAAATGCCCTTGCCGATGAACGAGCCTTCGCCGAACAGGTCCTGGTAAACATCCGACACCGAGCGCGTATACGGATCAATTCCGGGCTCGTTGCCACACAACTCGGCGTAGCGCGAGCGATGCGCAGCCGCGAGCGTCGCCGCCATGCGCGGCTGCAGGATGCCGTAGCCGGCAACGACGCGTCGCGTCGGCGCGTCGATACGCGGCCGGTTCAACGGGTGCGCCATCGTCGCCACGAACTGACGCGCGCTGTCGCGCGGCAAGGTGGTGTCGGTATCCAGCGTGATCACGTACTTCACGTGACCCAACGCGCCGAAACGTCCGGAAATCTGCGCGAAGCGGTCTTGTCCCTGCCCGCGCAGCGCAGCATTCAGATCGGCGAGCTTGCCGCGTTTGCGCTCGTAGCCCATCCATATGCGGTCACGAGCGTTGTAGCGACGTGGCCGATGCAGCAGATAGAAGCGGTCACCGTCCGCGCCCGGATATTTCTCGTTGAGCTTGTCGATCTGCGTGCTCGCCAACTGCAACAGCGCCACGTCGCCCGGCATGTCCTGCGACGGTGCATCGCAAAAATCGGTGAGCAGGGCGAAATGCAGCTGCGCATCCATGTTGCCGAGATGGCGCACTTCCAGCGCGTCGATCAGGGCGTCGACACCGGTGGCATCGATCAACATGGTCGGTACCACGACCAGGGTGCGCAGTTCCTCGGGAATGCCGTGCTTGAAGTCCATGCGCGGCAGCAGTTGCGGCAATACCAGCAAACTCGCGAGCCAGTTCGCCATGGTCGATGCAAACTGGCTCGCCGCGACGACCGCAAGCAGCCCGATCAACACCAAGCGCCAGCCGTGCAATTCGTCGGGATGCACCTGTGCGCATAGCAACTGCGCCACGATCGCGGTCAGCAGCAGGTTGATGCCGGCGTGCACGAGCAAGGGCGAGCGTTCCGCCAGCCGACGCGCGCGCTCGAGCAGCGGCACGCGCGCCTTCACGGCGGCTTCGAGTTCCTGCAGCCCGCGATCGATGAGGTAATAGCCGACGTGCGCCGAATGCGCGCCGTGGTCGGCCGGCTCGCGCGCTGCCAGCGTGATCGCCATGCGCGCCACTTCGGTCTCCGAGCACGCGCTGCGTTTGGCCAGCCGGTCGACCACATGCCGATAGCGATCGCGTGTGGCGAAATCCATGTCGCCGTAAACCCCGCCGAGGTCTTCACGCAAGGTTTGCTCGACCAGACTCATGCCCTCGACGAAAACGCGCCAGTCCATCGCGCCGAGAAAGCGCAAGCTGCCGATGGCATTGCCGATCGAGACCTGATCGGCCGCCTGCTGCTGGGCTTCCGCCTGCACCAACTGCTCGATGGTCTGGCTGGTTTCCGCCAGCCGGCGTTCGATCCAGGTCAACGGCAGCGCCAATGACGGACCGTGCCCTTGCAGACGCCGCGCCAGCTCGGCGACGAAGGCACTGACCATCGGCGGGTCCGAGCGCGCCATGTCGGCAACCACGAGGATCAGGCTTTTCGGATCGCGCTCGGCGATTTCGATCATCCGGTCGGACCAGTCCTCGGCCAGATTGACCTGGATGCGCGCGGCCATGGTGTGGGCGCAGACGCGACGCAGACTTTCGATGAGGGCGAGCCGCAGCATGATCGGGATCGCCCACAACTCGCCAAGAGCGAGCGGCGTCACCGATTGGTAGGCCGCGACAAAACGTCGCAACGACTCGGCGTCGACGCGACCGTCGCCATGGGCGATCGCCTGCAGCGCAAGATCGTAGACCCGCGGAAGATTGCGCGATGGCCCGCGTGCAAGGCGCGGCAATTCGCGGCTGTAGGCCTTGGGCAGATGCTGCTGCGCGGTGCGGATCTGTTCGTCGACCAGATAGAAGTTGTCGAGCAACCACTCGCCGGCCGGGCTGATCGGTCGCTTCGCCTGAACGGCCGCCGTCAGCAGATTGCAGGTGTCGAGCAGAACCTTGCGATTTTCATCGAGCCGCGACAGCAGCGGGTTGCGCGCCGTCAATGCGCCGAGCACATGCGTCGCCGCGAGTGCGCGACCGTGCTGCTCCATCTGCTCGGCGCTGAACAACTCGGCACGCAAGGGGGGCAGCCCGGGAACACCCGGTGCGTGGCGCATGCGCAGAGCGCGGAGGAACACCGCAGTCGAGCGAGAAATCGACTTGAACAAGGTCACGCGGCGCACTCCCGGAGCGGTTGAACGTCAACCGCGCGACGACGGGTCAACGCCGCCGCCGGCACGGCGCGGGCGTCGCCAGATCAGTTCACGAAGATTGCAATCAGGATGATGATCGGAATCGGAATGCCAAGAAAGAACAGGATGATCGAGCGCATGGGAAATTTCTGCCGTGGTGAAGGAAGCGGTTGCGTCAGGCATCGCGCTGACGACCGCCAAACGTTGCCGCCAGACTGGCGACAAAAGCGCCGATCAGCAGCGAGATGAACAACCACAGCGCGGCGATCGCCGACGCCTTGCGTGTCTCGTCAGCGACCAGCTGCGCCGCTTTGCGGTTGTCGAGGCGCTGCGCATGGATGCGCGCGAAGGCATCGTTTACGCGATCCTCGGCCAATTGCGTGGCGATGCCGGCATGCTGCGCGACCAGTTGTGCGGCGTGTTGCATGTCGTCCACCGGCAGCGCCTGCGCTGCCAGAGCGACGACGAACATTCGGCTGATCTCGGACTCGACGGCGCGCCGTGCTTGTAATGAACCTTGATCGGCCGTGGCCGCTGCGGCCGTGGGCACATCGCTGCGAAACAAGGTGTCGATGTAGTAGCCGAACTCGTCGTTTTCCGCGGTCAGCCCTGCAACTGCGACCGCACCCACCGCGCTGCCGCGTTCGACGATCGATTGCGAGACCTGCGCGAGCAGTACGGCGGTCAGCAGCGACGCGACCGCCCAGGCCAGCAGACCATGCGCGGTATCGCGAAAATGTTTCTCGTCGTTCGATACCGCGATCCATTTCGTGCGCATGCGCCCGGCGATGTAGCCGCCGGCGGCCGAAGCAAGCACCGAAGTGAAACTGACCCAAAGGATGGTCGAAAGACCGAAGGCGCGCGCGCCTGGTTCGGTGTGCACCCACGGGGAAACCGCGGACAGGCTCAAGCCGGTGCCGAGCATCAGCAGGATCAACGACAAGGCGGCAGCGACCGCGGCACCCGCCATGACGGCGCCCCAAGACACCGCGCTCGCGCAAATCAATGGCGCGTTCACGGCGTCCCAGGTCGGTCCATAAGTCGCCTGATTCTCGGTGTAGACGTTCATGGCGAGGTCTCGTGGATGGCCGGTGAGCGGCAATGACAAAGATGTCTACGCCGGCGAAGCGCGTCGGTGCGCTGTCGCACCGAAATGGACGGGCGGTAAGCGCGTTGCCGAACCGACGACGGAAGGGCACGGATTCAGGCTCCTTCAATTCCTGCGCGCCCGCCGCAGGTTTGCCCAACCCAATGGAGTGCCTTATGCCCAAGATCCGGATTGCTGTTGTTGTCGGCAGCCTGCGTCGTGAATCGCTGAACCGTAAATTCGCCGTGGCCATGGAACGATTGGCGCCGGCTGATTTCGCGTTCACGCACGCGGAAATCGGCGACCTGCCGCTTTACAACCAGGACGACGACGCCACACCTGCAGCGACGGTGAAACGCTTCAAGCAGGAGATCTCCGCGGCCGACGGCGTGCTGTTTGTCACACCCGAATACAACCGCTCGATCCCTGGCGTGCTGAAGAATGCACTCGACCATGCCTCGCGCCCTTACGGCCAGAGCGTGTGGGCGAGCAAGCCGGCGGGCGTGCTCGGCGTTTCCGTCGGCGCCATCGGTACGGCCGTGGCCCAGCAGCATCTGCGCGGCATTCTCGCCTACCTCGACATGCCCACCCTGGGCCAACCCGAGGTCTACATCCAGGCCCGCGACAGCTTGTTCGACAGTGCCGGCAACATCGGCCCGGAAAGCAGCAAGTTCGTGCATGACTGGATGGATCGTTATGTCGCCCTGGTGCGTGCGTCTGCGAACCTGACGCGCCCTGCAACGGCCGCCGCAGCATGACCTGCGACTGGCAACACGCTGAGTGCTCGGTGTGTTGCCGCACCGACGTTGTTTGCGTCGC
>JAYUXS010000252.1:0-1636 GCA_043752845.1 Lysobacterales bacterium
TTGGCTGAGGCCGAACGTGCATCGCGCGCCAAATCCTCATTCCTTGCGGCGACCAGTCACGAATTGCGCACGCCGATGAATGCCGTGCTCGGCTTGACACGACTGCTGGTGGACACCGATCTCGATTCCCGGCAGCGCGAGATCGTCGAGACCATTCGATCGAGTGGCGATCTGTTGCTGCGCCTGATCAACGACGTGCTCGATTTCTCGCGCATCGAAGCTGGCGAAATGCCGATCGACGCGACTGACTTCGACACTCTGGCCTGCATCGAGTCGTCGATCGAGATCGTCGCCCAGCAGGCCGAAGCCAAGGGCCTCGACCTGTTTCTCGACGTCGCGCCCGATGCCTGCCGGCGCGTACGCGGTGACCCGACGCGACTACGCCAGATTCTCGTCAACGTGCTGGTCAACGCGATCAAGTTCACCGACTACGGCGAGGTGCGACTGACGGTGCAGTCGCATCCACGCGATGGCGGCAAGATCGAGTTCGAATTCCAGGTCAGCGACACCGGCATCGGCATGAGCGACGAGTTGATCGAACAGGTATTCCTGCCGTTCCGCCAGGGCGATGGCTCGATGACGCGGCGCCACGGTGGTACCGGGCTCGGGCTCGCCATTTGCCGGCGTCTCGCCGGTCTGATGCATGGCGAGATCAGTGTCGACAGCCTGCCCGGCGAGGGCAGCCGCTTCTACGTTCGCCTGCCGTTCGACGACCTTGGCAGCGTGTTGCCGCCGGTGCGCAATGTCCAGGTGATGGTGGCGTCGCCGCACCGCACTTCGCGGGATGCGGCGGTGACGCAGTTGCGCCGTTTCGGCGTGTCGGTGATGAGTTGCAACGGCAGTGATCCGCTGCCGGATGCCATCATCGTCGAGCAGCAGTTGCTCCTGCTCGACGATCGATTGTTCGCTGAATATCCGGAACTCGTCGACGAAATTCTCGAGCGCCATCAACGCAATCCGGCGGTCGCACGCATGGTGTCTTTGCGCGACGCCAGCGTTCGCACCTTGCCCGACTGGGTGCGCGATCTCGGCACCGTCAGTCGTCCGATCCGGCCGAGCGTGCTGCTGGGTCTGCTGCGTGATTTCGATGCCATGCCGTCAGCGCTGTCACGCGACCCGAGGTCGGATGCGGTGCAGTCCATCTCGGCGCGCTATCCGCTGACCGTGCTGGTCGTCGAAGACAATCTGATCAACCAGATGCTGATGAACATGATGCTCGACTCGCTCGGTTATCGCGCCGACATGGCCAATCATGGGCGCGAGGCGCTGGAGGCGATCGAGCACAAGGTCTACGACGTGATCCTGATGGATATCGAGATGCCGGTCATGGACGGCATCGAAGCGTCGCGTGCAGTGCGTGCCCGGTTCGGGCAACAGGATGCGCCACAGATCATCGCGGTGACCGCGCATGTGCTGAGCGGCAGCCGTGAACGTTTCCTTGGTGCCGGCATGAACGACTTCGTCGCCAAACCCATTCTTATTGACGAACTGCGCTCGGCCCTGATCCGTGCGCACGAAGCCAAACTCCGCTATCGGCAGACTGCTGAGGTTGCATCGCCGCCGACGATCGCCAGTGCGACGGCCTGTGCGACCTCGATGCCGTCGATCGCCGCGGAATAGATGCCGCCGGCATAAC
>JAYUXS010000253.1:0-4106 GCA_043752845.1 Lysobacterales bacterium
CGGCCGGATACGGCTGCGGAAGTGTTCTGGGCGGCGACCGGCATTGCAGCGGCCAGACCGAGCAGAATCGCCAGAGAGAGCGCATTACGCTTTGTCATATTTGCACCTGAGTTAGAAGACCAAAAATTATCGCCACTGCGTCTTTGCGGTGTCGAACGATCATACGTTTCGACGTGCTGGTCAGTAGCTCCAACTGCGCCAAGCTGAGAGGGATTAACTGAAGTTTAACAGCGCTCGATGACACATTTGTATCCCGCTGACGCGTAACAGTTTTTCGCATCCGCGCCGAAGCGGCGATGGCCGAATCATTGGCTCAACGCGGCCGAAGCCCGTCAATTGCGGGATCTGTGCCGCTCGATCAATGCCAGACACGCCGTCGCCGCGAGCTCGGGCGTGGCGATGTCATGGGGGTTTTCCGCGAAATAGGCACGAGCGCGCAACGTGGTGCGCATCGGCGGCGGGGTGAAGGCGAGCATGCGCACATCGGCGTTCTCAAGCTCGGCCGACCATTGCGACACCAACCCGCGCAGCGCGAATTTTGCGACGCCATAGGCATTCCAGAACGCTTTGCCGACCCGAGCCTCGTCGTCGAGCACGAACATGCAAGTTGCCAGGTCCGACGCTCGCAACAGCGGCAAACAGGCTTGGGTCAGCACGAAGGGCGCATTCAAGTTCACCTGCAACGAACGCAGCCAGTCCTCAGGCGGCAGGGTTTCAAGCGGCGTCAGGCCGCTGAAGCTCGCCGCGGCGTGCACCAGCACATCCATGCGTCCGCATTGTTCTTCGATGGCCTGCGCCAGCTGCGCAAAGTCGGCTGGCGTCGCGCCTTCTAGATTGATCGGATAGATCGCCGGCTCGGCACCGCCGGCCTTGCTGATGTCGTCGTAAACGCGTTCCAGCGCGCGCACGCGCTTGCCGGCCAACACGACGACGGCGCCCGCAGCAGCAGCCTGGCGTGCCAGTTCCGAACCGAACCCACCGGCGCCACCGGTGATCAGCATGACGCGACCAGCGAACGCGCCGGGCGCAAGCTTGTCCATCGCCGCCACGATCAGGTTTTCGCGGCTTCGTACACCATTTGCGCGAGCTCGCCCTTCTCCTGCAACTCGATGGTGATGTCGCAACCGCCGATCAGTTCGCCGTTGATAAACAACTGCGGGAAAGTGGGCCAGTTCGAAAAGCGCGGGAGGTTGGCGCGGATGTCTGGCTCTTCCAACACGTTCACGCTGGTGAATTTCGCGCCGACTGCATTCAATGCCTGCACTGTACGACTGGAAAAGCCGCACATCGGAAACTGCGGCGTGCCCTTCATGAACAACACGATGGGCGCTGCTTCGACGATGCTCTTGATGCGTTCGATGGATTCCATGGGATAGCTCGATGAATGGGGTGGACACAAGTCTACTACTCGCGACCGCTGCTAGACTCTCGGACCGCTTCACCGCAAAGATTTCTTGCCCGGAGAGACCACCATGGCCATCGAACTGCCTGCCCTGCCCTACGCCCGCGACGCGCTCGTGCCGCACATTTCCGCCGAGACCATCGATTTCCACTACGGCAAACATCATCAGACCTATGTGACCAATCTGAACAACCAGATCAAGGGCACCGAGTTCGAAGCACTGGCGCTCGAGGACATCATCCGCAAGTCGTCTGGCGGCATGTTCAACAACGCCGCACAGGTCTGGAACCACACGTTCTACTGGAGCTGCCTGAAGCCGAACGGCGGCGGCGAACCGACCGGCAAACTCGCGGACGCGATCAATGCCGCATTCGGTTCCTTCCAGCAATTCAAGGAGCAGTTCACGCAGACCGCGTTGACGACGTTTGGTTCGGGCTGGGCTTGGCTGGTGCAGCGCGCGGACGGTTCACTCGGCCTCGTCAGCACCTCGAATGCGGCAACGCCCTTGACCGGCACCGATCGCGCCCTGCTCACTTGCGACGTCTGGGAACACGCCTATTACGTCGACTATCGCAACGCCCGCGTGAAGTATGTGGAAGCGTTCTGGAATCTCGTGAACTGGGAATTCGTCAGCACACAGATGGCCTGATCCGCGCAGCAGCTCGATCAATGAACGAGCCGGCATTCGCCGGCTTTTTTTATTCGCGCAGGCGCGCCGACGGCGGCCGGCACTGTGCATCGCGACCGAGCAGCGCGCCGACACGATCGAGCGCAGCGGCCAACGCTTCTGCTGTAGCTGCGACGAGCGTCGCGTGCCCGACCTTGCGGCCTTCGCGCGCCGACTTGCCGTAGTCATGCCAATGACCGCAGCAATCCGCGAGCACCGGAGCGCGCTCGGGCAAGGCACCAATCCAGTTCAACATGCACGCGTGGCCGCGCGCCGCGGTGCTCCCGAGCGGCAGACCGAGCACGGCGCGCAGATGGTTTTCGAACTGCGACACGTCCGCGCCTTCGATCGTCCAATGCCCGGAGTTGTGCACGCGCGGCGCCATTTCGTTGGCCAGCAGTTGCCCATCGCGCACAAACAATTCGAGCGCGAACACCCCGACGTAGTCGAGTGACTCACCAACCCGTTGCGCAGCATCGACCGCCGCATGCCGCAAGTTCTCATCGCAGCGAGCCGGCGCAAGGCTGGCCGCCAGTATGCCGTGCTCATGCCAATTTTCGGTCAGCGGATAACTGCGGAATTCGCCGTCGCGACCACGCACGGCGACGACCGAAATTTCCCGCTCGAAGGGCACGAAGGATTCGAGGATCAAACCGACACGCTCAGCCTGCACGCCGAGCACCATCCACGCCGCATCAATGTCCGCTTCCGTCTTGATGCGGTACTGGCCCTTGCCGTCGTAGCCAAGACGCCGCGTTTTCAGGATCGCCGGCAAGCCGACGGTATGTGCCGCACGCGCCAGATCTTCGCGGGTGTCGATCGCACAAAATTCAGGGACGCCAATGCCCAACTGCCGGAACAGCGACTTCTCGGCCAGGCGATCCTGGGCCACGGCGAGCGCACGCGGATTCGGGAACACCGGCACGCGCTGCGCCAGCCATTCGGCGCTTTCCGCGGGCACGTTTTCAAAATCGAAAGTGACCACATCGACGCGTCGCGCGAATTCGGCGAGCGCGGACTCGTCACGATAATCAGCCTCGAGCAGCGGCACGAACTGCGCCGCGCAGGCATCGCCAGCAGTGTCCATCACCAGAAAGCGCAACCCAAGCGACGCGCCGGACAAGGCCATCATGCGTGCAAGCTGGCCGCCGCCGAGGATGCCGATCGTGGTCATGACAGACGCGGGTCTGGTTGGCTCAACACTTGTTCGGTCTGGGCACGACGGAAGGTATCGAGCGCCGCGGCCACACGCGTGTCGGTGACCGCAAGAATCGCTGCGGCAAACAAAGCCGCATTGACGGCACCGGCGGCACCAATTGCAAAGGTCGCGACCGGAATACCGGCCGGCATCTGCACGATCGACAGCAGCGAGTCGACGCCATTCAACACCTTTGATTGCACCGGTACGCCGAGCACCGGCATGGCCGTCTTGGCGGCCAGCATGCCAGGCAGATGTGCGGCCCCACCGGCACCGGCGATGATGATTTTCAAACCACGCCCTGACGCCTGCTCTGCGTACTCGAACAGCAAGTCCGGGGTGCGATGCGCGGAGACCACGCGCACCTCGCACTCGATGCCGAGTCGTTGCAGCGTTTCCTCGCTGTGCTTGAGCGTTTCCCAATCGGATCGCGAGCCCATCACGATGCCGACCACAGGCGCGGCGACTGATGCAGTCATGTCATTCTCCCCGGACAGGTTCAATGCTGGCGGCAACAATTCGCGTCCGCACGGCTGGTATCTTAGCGCCCGCTTTCGCAGCCACGTGACCAAGATGCCCCTCGATCCGCGTTTTCTTTCGATCCTGTGCTGCCCGGTCAGCAAACGTCCATTGCGGGCCCTGTCGCGCAGCCGCCTCGCCTTTCTCAATGACGCGGTGCTTACCCGAACTTTGGTCGATGTCTCCGGCAATCGCGTCACCGCCACGTGCACCGATGCCTTGATCAGCGACGATGACAAGGTCATCTATCGTATTGACGATGGCGTGCCGGTGCTGTTGCCGGACGAAGGTATCGGCACCACGCAGTTCGCGGATTTCCC
>JAYUXS010000254.1:0-9347 GCA_043752845.1 Lysobacterales bacterium
AATCAGGAATTGGTAGGTCCAATCCTCGCCGCGCATGTCGGTCTTCAGGCGTTCGGTGAAGATCGCGGATTTCTGCCGGGTTTCCCACTCCACGTTCCAGTTCGCCACCTGGATGCCCAGGAATACGCCCAACACCAGCAGCAAGAACTCGATGGCGATGGCGGCCCAGTTCTGCTCCCTGAGGGATTGCGACAGGCGGCGCAGGATCATTTGGCAGTCTCCGTCTTGCGCCCGAGCTCACCATCAAGCATTGCCAAGATGGCGCGGTCGGCAGCAAGCGCCCGCTTATTTTGCCGAATGACGACTTTTGTCAGTTCTTGCAAAGTAGACACGGCACCGAGGTAAACCGGGTCACGGCACAACGTTGGAAAGTCGAATACGACCTGATCCGATGAAGGGCCGTCCACGCCGAATCCGTCTGACTGTTGCAGGAGGATCGCCTTGGAATCGACGTAGGCAATCTGCGGCGTTGCGCGCGCCATGATGAAGCCAAGGATCTTTGAATCGGATTCATGCCCTTCAACGATATCGGAAAGTTCTTTACGCAATTGCAGGTTGCGGAGAATGCCCATCCGCCCGGTCGACCGAAGTTCGTCGATGGTGCCGCGGACCAACGCCGGCGCTTCCAACCTGCCGACCCGATAAATCCCCTTGGCGAAGTCGGCACGCTGGTCGTCATCCAGGTGACAGGCGCGCAAACGGCCGACCATGTCTCCTTCCAGCACGAATTGCACTTCCATCCTGGCGATATTCGTTTCGGCGCGCTTGATCGAGCGGGTGAAATCGTCACGCAGGCGCTCAAGATACTCATGCGCCAGCGCCTGGTCCCGGCGATCTTCGTTCCAGTTCGCGACCTGGATGCCGATGAATACACCGACCACCACGATCACCAGATCAATCCAGATCGCGGTCCATTCCTGCTTGCGGACGTGGGCGATGACGCGGCGCAGAATCATGGGCATTCACCTGAAGTCGCCAGAGCAGCGCGGACATTGCCCGTAACGGTGGCGAAAAGCCATGGTGTTCATCGCGCTCGGAAAACGTGACCAAACGCAACCTGCGTTCGCCAGCGCACGGTCCGTCTGAACGGGCTTGGCTAGCTTAGGCGCGACCGGCCCAAACGCAGTCCGCGCGCCACATCAAGGTGATCACCATGAAGCCAACCATGAAACCCAGGATCACCCGCACCCGCGTGATCCATCTGCTGCTGTTGCCGGTGTGCATGGCGGCGCTTGTTGGCTGTGCCACCAAATGGGAGCGCCAGGACCCGCCCGCGAACGACGAGAAGAGTCGCCGCGAGGCCGTCGGAGATGTGATGCAATCGCCGATGCGCGACCTGAATCTGCTTCAGGAAAAAATTCCGGCAGTGTTGAATCGCGCGGTGGCGACCCCGTACGTCGCGCCCGAACCCATGGACTGCATGGCCATCGCCGACGAAATCCGCGCGCTGGACGCCGTGCTTGGCGAGGACATCGACAATACGTCGCTCGGTGCGGACAAGGAAAATCTGGCCCTGCGCGCCTTCGCCAGCGGCATTCACAGCCTGATGCCATACCGCAGTCTGCTGCGCAGAATCTCCGGCGCCGAGAAACGCGAACGCCGCGCGCTCGAGGCGATCGCTGCCGGCAGCATTCGCCGTGGTTACCTGAAAGGTCGTGGCGAAGCCGAGCATTGCGCGCCGCCGGCGTCACCGCGACGCAACTGAGTCCGCATCAACGCACGAATCTGATACTGGTCGCTGACTCAGGCTTGCACGGGCCCATTGCAATCGGTGCACGGATGCTTAGGATGGCGGTGCGCGGCAAACCGCGCACGCACCCACATTCACCGGAGAGATTGCGATGGCCAAGGGTATGGACAGCAAGAAAGACAAGAAAAAAGCACCGCTGAAGACGCCGAAAGAGAAGAAGGCGGAAAAGACTGCGAAAAAATCGGCCAAATAAGCCGTCAATCCAGTTTGAAGCAGCACCCGAAAACCGCGGCCATCGCCGCGGTTTTTTTACACGCGGCTTTCAGTCGATCAACTTGGCTTCGATGGCGATCTCGGTCTTCAATGATTGGCCGACAAAGCAGGCCCGGCTCGCGCGTTCATGCAGCTTGTCGTATTCCGCGACATCGGGGCGAAGCTCGCCGCTGAAGCGCACGCCGGGTCGCAGCAAGGCCCAGACGACCGCTGTCGCTCCCTCGTTGTTCTTGCCGATTTCGCATTCGGCATCGTCGCTGTAGTGATCGACGACATAACCACGATTCGCCGCGACTGCGAGAAAGGTCAGCATGTGGCAGGACGACAGCGCCGACAGAAGTATCTGTTCCGGATCCGCCAAAGCGGCGTTCCCGCCATAAGCCGCAGCCGAAGATGCGCCCAGCGTCTGTCCGCCGAGATAGCGCACCTGATGATCCTTCGGGTAATTGCCGCGTTCAAACGCAGCTTCCCCGCGTTGCCAGTTGAGGGTGATGCGGTGGTCGGTCATTGAGTTTCTCCAGATAGGGCATCGTACCTGCGCAGCACGACGAGTCCGCTTAAGACGAGCAGGCAGAACAGGGCGATCTCGGAAAACGCCACTAAGGTCGGCACCGGTCGATGTGGAATCACGCCGTAGGCAAACAACAAATCTGCCGCAGCAAAAAGCTCGCCGCCCGGAACTGCGCCGAAGTTCGACGATTCTGGATAGGCCGTCCATATCGCGTGGCGAAAACCGAAAGCATCAGGAAAGGCGATGACATCAAATTCGATGATCAGCGACTGCCCTGGATCAATCGGGATGCTGGTCAGGCACCACATCAAGTCTTGCAACGGTGGCGAGAAATCGACGCACGACGGGTGGGCATAGGTTACGGCGTCCGTGTTGCGCACATCCAGCCGCCGCACAAGGCCATGAAACTGGTCGATGCCTTCGAGGTCGATCGACGCGCGTCGCGGCGCTGCCGCGTGATTGGTGATCGTCAACGTCAAGATCACCGGCGTGGCAGCCGACCATGGCGCGGGCGGATCGGTGGTCACCGTCATCGACAAGTCTTGCGATTGCACAGCGCTTGCGACGCCGAGCAGTACGAACGCGAGCGCGTTCCGCCAGCGCATCAAAATTCCTCGTCCTTCGCGCGCAGGTCGATCATGAAGTCGAGATCGAGTGCGAGGCCGGGGAGGGCGGTGAGGTCGATGCGGCCTTCGGCGTGGCGAAGTTCCGGGGGCGCAAAGCGTGTGCCGTCTTGACGGTAGAGCGTGACGACGCCGGAGGGGATGTCGATCAACCACAATTCGCGCACACCGGCCTCGTCGTAGCGCAGGCGCTTTTCGATCAGGTCGAAACTGGCCGTGCTTGGCGAAAGTACTTCGACGATGAAGTCGGGCGCGCCGCGCACGCCGCGACTGTCGAGCTTGGCCGGATCGCAGACGACGACGATGTCCGGCTCGAACACGGTGCGGGTGAATTCCTCTGACTCGCCGCGAACCGGCAGCCTGACTCCGATCGGTCCTGCCCAGGCGCGACAAACCTTGCCAAGCAGTTGATTGCGCAATTGGCCCGCCAATTCCATCACCACCGACTGATGATTCAAGCTCGGCGGGGCCATCGCATGCGCATGCCCGTCGAGCAACTGCCAGCGCTCGGCCTCAGGCCAGTGCATGTAGTCGGCGAAGGTGAACTCGCCTGCTTTGGTTCTGGTCTCGGACATGGCCCGTCGCTCGCTGAAGAATCTTGCGTGATCTTACTCTTTGCGACGCTATTGCAACTTCGAGCCGCGCATCGACAGCACATGCGCGGGTGCGGCGAAGCTGTCGCTGCTGGCGCTGTCCCAGAACACCTTGAACACCGGATGTTCCGGCGTGCTGCTGAGCAACTCGCCCGGTTTCGCCCACACATGCAGGGCGGCGAGTGAGCGTACTTCCGTCGACGAGACGCGACGGATCACATGTTCGGGGCCAAGTTCACGCGGATGCTCGAGTCCGGCCGCGGCGATCAGTTCACGCAACGCGAGCAGCGTGTTGCGATGGAACTGGTGCACGCGTTCGCTCTTGTCCGGCACCACCAGGGCGCGCTGACGCAGCAAATCCTGAGTGGTCACGCCGGTCGGGCAACGTCCGGTGTGGCAGCTTTGCGCCTGGATGCAGCCGAGCGCAAACATGAAGCCGCGCGCCGAATTGCACCAATCGGCGCCAAGTGCGAGCGTGCGCGCGATGTCGAAGGCGGTGACGATCTTGCCGCTGGCGCCGATGCGTACCTGATCACGCAGGCCAAGCCCGACCAGGGTGTTGTGCACCAGCATCAAGGCCTCGCGTAGTGGTGCGCCGACGTGGTCGGTGAATTCGAGCGGCGCGGCGCCGGTGCCGCCCTCACCCCCATCGACGACGATGAAGTCCGGCACCAGTCCGGTTTCGCGCATCGCCTTGGCGATCGCGAACCATTCCCAAGGATGGCCGATCGCGAGCTTGAAACCGGTCGGCTTTCCGCCAGAAAGCGCGCGCAGTTCGGTGACGAATTCGAGCAGCCCACGCGGTGTTGAAAACGCTGCGTGGCGCGCTGGTGAAACGCAATCAACCCCAGCCGGCACGCCGCGCGTCGCCGCGATTTCCTGCGTCACTTTCGCCCCAGGGAGCACGCCGCCGTGGCCGGGCTTTGCACCTTGCGAGAGTTTCACTTCGATCATGCGCACGTTTTCGTTTGCGGCATTCGCGACGAAGCGCTCGCGGCTGAAACTGCCGTCGTCATTGCGACAACCGAAATAGCCGCTGCCGATTTCCCAGACCAGATCGCCGCCCATTTCACGGTGATAGCTGGAGATCGATCCTTCGCCGGTGTCGTGATAGAAACCGCCGCGCTTGGCGCCAGCATTCAACGCCTGGATCGCATTTGCGCTGAGCGCGCCGAAGCTCATCGCCGAAATATTGAACACGCTCGCCGCATATGGTTTCGCACAACGACCGACGCCGATCTCGACGCGAAAGTCATGGGTCGACGGCTCGGTCGGCGCGATCGAATGGTTCATCCATTCGTACTGCGGCGCATACACATCAAGCTGGGTGCCAAACGGACGCTTGTCGACTTCATCTTTCGCCCGCTGATAGACAATCGAACGCTGCACGCGCGAAAACGGCAGTTCCTCGGTGTCGGCTTCGAGCAGATACTGGCGAATTTCCGGGCGGATGCCTTCGAAAAAGAAGCGGAAGTGCGAGAGCAATGGGTAGTTTCGGCGGATGCTCTGGCGCGTCTGCGTCAGATCTTGAATGCCCACGAGCATCAAGGCCGCCGAACCGGCAAACATCAGCCACCAGGTCGGCGCGATGAACACGCTGGCCCACAGGCTGAAGGCGCAGAGCACGCAAACGAGGGCAAAGGCGAAATAGCGCGAAGGCAACATGACCGGCTCCGGGTTGCGATCGCCGCAATGTACGCCAACCAGGGTGTTTGCACGCAATCAGAATTTGCCGCTGCGAAAGTCGTCGGTTCGTCCGGCCGAAACTCGTCGAGCATCAGCAACGGAGCCCGATTCAGATCTGGCAGGCCGCCGCGACAGCCGTCGCGCTCGGCTTCTGTTCGCGCAAGTCGCCGCGATTGTTCATCACCAGCGATGTTGCGCGCGTCGGACCGCGCTGATCGCAGAAGGTGAAGGTGGCATTACTGCCCGCATTTGACCCGTTCGGTTGGAACTGGATGCGGCGGCGTCCACTACTGGTCAGCAAGCGCGTGTCCTTGATCGCTGCGCGATACATGATGCGCTTGTCGCCGTCGTCGATCTCGTCATTGTTGTTGAGGTCGATGGCGGCGATAAAGCCTTGCTGCCATTCGAAACCATCGTCGCAGTGTTCTCCATCGCTGCTCGGGCAGAGGATGGTGTCGTTCTCGTACATGACCGCCGCCGAGCGTGACTCGGTCAGTGCAGCGAGCAGGGCGTCGCGCAGGGTCTGCGTCTGTGCCGCAGCTTTCGCACCAGAAAACGCGGGTAAGGCAATCGTCAGCAAAATGCCGACAATGGTGACGGCGATCATCAACTCGATCAGGGTGAATCCGTTCGTGTGCTTCGGTGTCATGGTCAGTTCTCCTGGGCACACAGCGTGATGCGCGGGAGATCCGGAAGCCTCGGGACAGGGCTGATTCGGGCCTGCGAATTCTCTGAATCAAGCGAACCTTCAGACCCCGATCGGCAAGTTTGTCAGGCATGACGTCGTGGCGTCGACGTGCAGCACCGAGCCCTGTTCGTACCAGTCGCCGAGCACGATGCGCTGATGCGCGGCGTCGTGTGCATGGATCGCAGGTCGATGGGTGTGGCCGTGGATCATGCGCGTCACACCATGCGTCTTGAATGCCGCAGTGACTGCCCTCGAGGTGACATCGGTGATGTCGTTCGCCAGCATGCCGGTGTGCTTCGCGCTCTCCGCACGCGCCTGCGCGGCAAAGGCGCGGCGCGCAGTGAGTGGCTGCGCCAGGAATTGCTGCTGCCAGTGCACATCGCGCAACTGCCCGCGAACCTGCTGATAGCCGACGTCATTCGTGCACAACGTGTCGCCATGCAGCAGCAGTGTCGGCGTGCCGTGCAGATCGACGACCGTGGTGGCGCCAAGCAAGGTCATAACAGCACGATCGGCGAACTGCGCGCCGACCAGAAAATCGCGATTGCCGTGCGCAAAATACGTCGCGACGCCCTCATGGCTGAGGGCGCGTAGCCCGCGCGCGACCTGATCGACAATCGCGGCATCATCATCGTCACCGATATAAGCCTCGAACAGGTCGCCGAGGATGTACAGCGCATCGGCGTGGATCGCTTCCTGCTGCAGCCAGCGCAGGAACAGGCGTGTCACTGCAGGGCGGGAGTCGTCGAGATGCAGGTCGGAAATGAAGAGCGTGGCCATGGCGGCGAGTAGACGCGAATTCCTGCACGCGTGCAAAGAAAAAGCCGCGCATCGCTGCGCGGCTTTCGGTGCGTGCGGAATTACTTGACGACTTCGGCGCTGTTGATCACCACTGCTGAAGTCGGTACGTCGCTCGGCAACGGGCCTTTCGGACCCGTCGCGACGCTCTTGATGGCGTCAACCACTTCCATGCCGGAAACGACTTTGCCGAAGACCGCGTAGCCCCACGTGTAACCGCTGTCCTTGGCGACGTGGTCGAGGTTCTTGTTGTCGACGACATTGATGAAGAACTGCGATGTCGCCGAATGCGGATCATTGGTGCGCGCCATCGCGACGCTGCCGCGCAAGTTGCTGAGGCCATTGTCGGCTTCGTTCACGACGGGTGCGCGCGTCGGCTTCTGCGTCAGTTCAGCGGTGAAGCCGCCGCCCTGGACCATGAAGGTACTGATGACACGATGGAACACGGTGCCGTCGTAATGCTTGTCGTTGACGTACTGCAGGAAATTTTCCACCGACTTCGGTGCCTTGGCGGCATCGAGTTCGACCACGATCGGACCCATGTTGGTGTTCAGTCTTACCTTGGTGGCGACAGCGGCGGCGGGCGCGGCATCGGCCTTGGGCGCGGTGGCTTCTTGCGCGGTGGCGACAACAGCGGTCGTGGCCAACATCAGTGACAGCAGGGTATTGCGAAACATCGATTTCTCCACAGGTTGAGCCGGCGCGAAAACAGCAAACCGGCGGTTTCAGGTATTCGGGACGAGATCAGACCGCGCGACTGCGCAATCGTTCGATCAAGGCGCGGCGATCGCTGATCGGCGTGCCGCCATCTTGCACGGCAAAGCCGATTGCGGCATAGGCATTCACGAAATCAATGACTTCGCCAACCGTGGCGCCGGCGCCATCGGCGATCTCGCTGAGCGTCGACGGGCCTTTCATCATGGCCGTGCCGATGCGGAAATGCTTCGGGAATTCACGTTCGATCTGCGGCCATTTGACCAATTTGAATTTGGCGTTCAGGTCAAGTCCGGGCAGCAGCGTGGAACCATTCGAGGTGCCGATCACGTACAGCCACAGCAGTCGCGACAGCGGCAGTCCGGCATTCATCGCGCGCAGCTTCTCGATTTCAGCACTCGGCAGCGGCAACCATTCGTCCGCCTTGATTGCGCCCATGCAGTAAGGCAGCAGGGGCTTCAGTGTCAGGCCGCCGTAATAGCGGTCGGCAGCGGCGTCGATGATCAGGGGCGGCTGTCCATCGCGTTCGAGTTTGCGCGCGTCGGTGAGATTTTCGCTCAGAAAATAGTCGACCAGCGCCATCGTCGCGGGCGCCGCCGGAACCACTGGCGCGGGTGGTGCCACCGCAACTGGCGGTGCGACCTGGGTTGGTCGGGCGATCACCGGCGCAGATGTCGGTATCGATGCGGGCGTCGGTGCCTGTGTCGCTGCGGGTGCGGGAGCTGGGGCAGGTGCCGGCTTGGGAGCAGGCGCGACCGTGACGGCCGGCTGGGGAGCCGTGATCACAGCGGGTCTTGGGGCTGGCGCAGCGACGGGTGGGTCAATCGCCGGCACTTCCGGTGCCGCCGAGACTGCGTCACGACTTGCACCCGATGCCATCATCAAGCTTGCCTTCAAGCCACCCACATCGATCGGTCGATGCAGGACATTGTCCTGTTCATGACCGTTCGAGGCAGTCAGGCAAATCACGTTGCGGCCTTGCGACTGCGCTTTCAGCCAGTCCATATGGCCATACAGGGAATCGGCGTCGATGAGGACCACATCAGCGATGGTGCTGTCGGCGATCCACTCCCAAGTCGGGCCGGCGTCGCCACGCAGCGAGGCCATCAACGACTTGATCTGTTCGAGTTCCACTGCGGCAATGCTCATCGCCGCGATACGCAGGGTCTTGGCCATCGATCTTCCAAAGCGAATGCGGCCGGTTCGGTCGCAAGGGCCGCGATTTTGGCACAGCTCTAGGCGTTGGCGGCGATTGCCGGCTCCAGCGACTGCGCCTGCATGCGCCACAGCGCGGCATAGCGGCCGTCGATTGCGAGCAGTTCCAGATGGCCGCCAGACTCGATCAAGCGGCCGCCTTCGAGCACCAGGATTCGGTCAGCATCCACAATTGTCGACAATCGATGCGCAATGATGAGCGTCGTACGGCCCTTCGCGACCTCATTGAGCTGTGCCTGGATCAGACGTTCGGTGCGCGTATCGAGCGCCGACGTGGCCTCGTCGAGAATCAGCAAGGGCGGGTTCTTGAGCAGGGTGCGGGCAATCGCCACACGCTGTTTTTCGCCGCCCGAAAGTTTCAGTCCGCGCTCGCCGACTTGCGTCTCGAAACCGTCCGGCAGGCGTTCGATCAATTCCAGGATCTGCGCGCCGCGCGCCGCGTCGATCACCTGCTCGCGGGTCGCATCGACGCGACCGTAGGCGATGTTGAAATAGAGCGTGTCGTTGAACAGCACGGTGTCCTGCGGCACGATGCCGATTGCCGAACGCAACGAAG
>JAYUXS010000255.1:0-4079 GCA_043752845.1 Lysobacterales bacterium
CCACTGCTGATGCAGCGACTCCCAATCCTTGAACACGCCTTCACCGGCCTTCGCCATAACCTTCCCTCCCCGAATGAATCCAGAATGCTAGCGTTCACGATGCTGCATCGCAACAAAAAGCTTTGGGCCCGTCGCCATTATGATCAAATCGGCTCGTTCAGTTCAGATTCGGCGCTCTCGGCACGCGTCGGCACATGCGAGAACGTGAGCACCGGCCCCAGCCAAATGCACAAGGCACCGGCAAACCAGATGCCGAACGATGCCGCGGCCAGATGCAACGGCGTGTCCTGAACCAGCGGCGCGGCAAAACCGGACACGAACACCATGATCAGACTCCACAGGGCCGACTGCACCGACGCGGCTGACCCACGGTGCGTCGGGTGGCGGTCGAGCGTGGCGACATTGATCGATGGCGACGCCAGCGACACGCCGCAACCATAGATCGCGAACGGCAGCACCGCCCAGGGCACTTCCGGGTGGCTGGTCAGCGCGTTGTAAAGCAGATTGATCAACTGCCCGGCGAGCATCACCAGGAACCCGATCTTGGCGCAGCGCGCCGGGCTGGTCTGCGCCGCTAGCCGTGCGGACAGCGCCGAACCGGAAATCATGCCGATGATGGTCGGCACGAAATACCAGGCGTAGCCGAACTTGCCGAGGCTCAGGAACTGTTCGATGAACACCGGTGCCGAACTGATGTAAATGAATTGGGCGCCGAAAATCAGCCCGGTGGCGCTCACCCAAAGCATGAAAGGCGGGTCCAGGCTGATGCGCCGGTAGGTTTGCGCGAGCGTGAGCGGCCTTAGTGGAACACGTGCGGACGGCGGATGCGTCTCCGGCAACACCTTGATGCAGGCCCACAGCATGGCGATGCCGTAGACAACCATGAAGGCGAAGATCGCGCGCCAGTTCGAGACGCTGTGGATCGCGGCCCCGACCAGCGGCGCGAGCGCCGGCGCAATGCCGAACAGCATCGCCACCCACGACATCACGCGTTGCGCGTCGCCGCCATGAAAGCGGTCGCGGATGATGGCGCGTCCGACGATCACGCCCGCGCCGGTCGAACAGCCCTGCCAGAAACGCGCGAACAATAAGGTTTCGATATTCGCCGAAATCGTGCACAGGAACGACGCAAGAATGTAGCTGATGACACCGAGCACGATCACGATGCGCCGGCCGTAGGCATCGGACATTGGTCCATGCACGAAGGACATCAGGCCATAGCCGAGCAGATAGACACTGATCGTCTGCTGCATCTGCCAGGTATTGGCGTGCAGACTGGCCGCTACGTCGGCAAATGCCGGGAAGAAGCTGTCGATGGTGAACGGCCCGAACATCGCCAACGCGGCGAGCAAAGGCACAATCGCGCGCGGGCGCAGGTCGGGTTCTGAAGAAGTCATGCGCTCCATGCGCCGTGATGCGTGGCAGCGCGAGCATAACCTCAGCGACGGCGATCAAGCAGCGTCATCCTTGTCTCGGCAACCGTTGCATACGTGACAATAAGCAACCCGCGTCATTCTCCGGCCGTGCTCGTCTAGCTTTTTTTGCAGCGCACCAATACATTCGGTTTTTCCATTCTCCTTCAAGGGCTCAACGCATGTCGCAGCGCGTCGCAATCGTTACTGGTGGCATCGGTGGTCTGGGTACCGCAATCTGTCGGACGCTCGCCGAGTCGGGCCGTCTGGTGATCGCCGCCGACCTCGATGCCCGCGTGGAACGCGTCGCCGAGTTCAAGGCTGAACTCGCCGATCTTGGCGACCGCGTGCAGTTCGAAGCCTTGAATGTCGCCGACGAACATTCCTGCCAAAGCCTGGTCGAGCGCATGCAAGCGAAGCACGGATCGGTGGACATACTGGTCAACGCCGCCGGCATCACCCGCGATACCACATTGCGCAAAATGAGCACGCAGCAGTGGTCGGATCTGATGCGCGTGAATCTCGATGGCGTGTTCTTCATGTCGCGCGCGGTCATCGAAGGCATGTGCGAGCGCGGCTTCGGCCGCATTGTCAACATTTCCTCGATCAACGGTCAGACCGGACAGTTCGGTCAGACCAACTACTCGGCGTCGAAAGCCGGTTTGCACGGTTTCACCATGGCGCTGGCACGCGAAGTGGCGCGCAAGGGCGTGACCGTCAATTCAGTATCACCGGGCTACTGCCGCACCGCGATGGTGATGTCGATTCCGGAAAATATCCGCGACCAGATCGTCAGCCAGATTCCGGTCGGGCGCATCGGTGAACCCAGCGACATTGCGCGCGCCGTCAACTTCCTCGCCGCTGAGGACGCCGGTTATCTGACCGGTGTGAACCTGCCGGTCAATGGCGGGCTGTTCATCAGTTTCTGACGGCGTCCAAACGCGAAACTAAGTGCGCGCGACCAATCCGGCATCGGCGAGCACCTTGCGCATCGGCTGCAGTTGCGTCGCATACGGCGCCCAGGCGCCAATTCCGTGGCTATTGCCATGCCGGCATACGTCGATGCGAGTCGCGGTCGCGACCGGTTTGTCGTTGCCTGCCGGGTCCTGCGCGCCGTCGAACCATTCCAGGCCGCAGTACCGGTACAACTGGCGTGATATCAGGGTCGGCACGCTGATCAGCTGCTCGTAGCGTAGCGGGAAGACGCGCATCGGCAACACCGACTCGCAGCGCCGCATGAAACGCGCATAGCGCACGTAATGCTCGGCCAGTTTCTGCTGGTCGTAGGCAAAAGAATAGACCGCACCGAACGAGTGCCGGAACATCGCATAGCAGTTGTCCATGGGGTCGCGCACCACATGCACGATGCGCGCTTCCGGCAGCGCCGCAGCGATGGCGGCGACATAGGCATAGTTGCCCGACAATTTGTCAGTGACGTAGCCGGCATTGCCGAACCGGGTCCGCAAGCGTTCGCGATAAGCGGCGCCAACATGGGACCAATCAATGTCGCCCATGCGTTCGACGATGCGTTCATCGATGAAAGCCGGAATTTCCAGGCCGAGTTCACGCTTGATGCAGACATTGAAGTCTTGCGACTCACCGCCCAGTTGCACCTCGGGATGATTGCCGAGCAGGCGCTCTACCAGACTGGTGCCGCTGCATGGCATGCCGACGATGAACAAAGGCACCGGCCCGGTATCGGTTGGCGTCTCAGGAACCGCGTTCGACGTTGCCGCAACCATGTCGCTCAGATGCCGTTCGAGCCGTTCGAACAATTGCGCATCGCGTTCCGAGTTGAAGCGCAGACTGCGTTGCATCACGGCATTGGCGCGCAGCAGACAGACTGCCGCCGAGGTGTGATCGGCTGCGGCATCGAATTCCCGGAAACGTGCGAAATCGATGGTCGCGGCTTCGATCGAGTCGGGACGCGCCGCCTTGTAGGCATTGGCCAGTTGCGCCACGGTCTGCGCATCACCTTGCGTGGTGCGGATCTGCGCAAGCGTCCAGTGCGCCTGCGCGTGATTGGGCGCCATGGCAAGGACCCGCTCCAGCACCGACACCGCAGCGTCGATCCGACCGAGCAGGCGCAGACTGATGGCCAGATTGAATGCGATGCCCGGATGGTCGGGCGCGAGTCTCGCTGCGCGCTCGTGCAACGCGACCGCGCGTGCCTGATCGCCGCATTGGCTGAGGACCGTACCGAGGCCATCAAGCAAGGCCACGCCCTCGAGATTCAGTGCCAGCGCGCGCTCGGCCGCGAGCATCGCCAAATGCGCGTCTCCACGCAGCAGATGACAGCGTGCCAGATGGCTATGCACTTCCGCACGCTGATCGTCGAACGCGAGCGCACGCTCGGCCGCGGCAATCGCGGTTGCGAATTCACCAAGGGCCATGTGCACCAGCGAACGCCAGAACCAGCCGATCGCAAGCTCGGGAAAATCGCGGTTGAGCGATTCGGCGGACGCCATCGCGGCTTCAGACTGGCCGTCGTCGAGATACTGGCGCACGCGTCGCAGTTGCCGCCCGGCGCGACGGGATTCATGAGGCTTCATGGGTGATGCGCACGGTACCTAGGCTGAAGACCGCGATGCTTTCAGATTCGCCGGCGAAGCGATACTGCGATTGGTGATGGGAGGGGAGTCGAACTTCACCACGATCGTCGCCAAG
>JAYUXS010000256.1:0-4074 GCA_043752845.1 Lysobacterales bacterium
GAAAGCGACCTGCGCAATCTTGTCGTTGTGCGGGACCCACACCTTGGTCGCGCGCAAATCATTCTTGTTGGCGATCGGCTTGGTGCTCATCAGATAGGCAAAACCACCACCCGACAACCCGACCGCAACCATGCCGGCTTTTTCGAATCCGGCTGCAAGCATGGGGTCGACTTTCTTGCGCACAAATTCGACTTCAGCCAAATCCTTGAACAGGAACGGCAGGCTGTAGATCGTCGCATCGCGATAGATCGGCGAAAGTTCGGCACCGGAAAATGCCCCGCCCTGCAGCTGTCCGAGCTTGATCTTGCGCAACACCGCAGCGTCATTGCCCATGACGCCGCCGGGGAAAAATTTCACTTCCACGCGACCCGCCGTGCGCGCCTTGATGTTGGTGCCGGCTTCACGCATCTCTTTCATCCACACCGTGCCCTCGGGCGCGAGCGTGGCGAGCTTGAGAGTCTGCGCCTGCACTGAAAATGCTGCGAGACAGGCGATGGCGACGATGGCACGCTTGAACATGGTTGATCCTCAGAAATAGTCTTTGCCGGATTCGACGAGCTGGGCAGCGCGACGCTTGGCGATGGTATTGGACAGCGTCAGGCCGGGGACGTTCGCGTCGGCCGCCAGCACTTCGGCGAGCATGGAGTCGTGGCCTGACTGATCAAACAGCAGACGTGCGCAGTACTCGGCATTCAATACTTTCGGTAGCAGATTTTGGCCTGCAGTGACGGCATTGGCCGCCGCGAGTCTTTCCTGACCACGCGCCGGATTGCCGCCGAGTGCTTCCGGACGCAAGCAATCGAGTACGCCGAGATAGGCGAGGACATTGCCCTGATCGAAACCTGGTGCGAGCGCATCGACGCGCACCAGCAAGGCATCGATGCGCGGCAAGTCGGCGACGCGATTCCAGTCGCTGGTGTCCGCGCGCAACCAGCCGACCCAACTCGATGCCAGCGTGTAAGTGGCATCGACATCGGCGCTTTCAATTTCATCCGCAACAAATGTCTGGAACCGATCGAAATCATTGTCGTCCAGGCGTGCGCAAAAATTTGGGTCGCGGGCACAGACGCCACGCCGGGCATAGTCGAAGCTGCGGTCCGAAAGGCGTTTGACGCGTTCGCCATCGCTCACGAAGCCGCCGGCATAGGTGCCGTAAAGACGCGAAGCAGCGAGCAGCAGAGCAGGATTCTCCGGATCATTGGCAATCAGACCGTCGAGCAGCAGCAGATAGGACGGCAGACCCGCAGCGACCGTCTCGATGTCATCGTGGCCGGACACGCCCTTGGTCAGCCCCGAACTGAGACCGTCCGACGCGCGCTGAACGATGGCTGCGCAACCTCCCAGAAACAACGTCAGTGCCAGGAGACTCGCGCCGGAAATTCGATTCATGAGGATGCAGATTCCATGGAGTTCGCCATTGTACGTGAGGCCTGATGACAACGTTCAGTCGGCATGGAGCTCAGCCGCCTCCAGCGTATTCTGCATCAGCATCGCCACGGTCATGGGGCCGACACCACCGGGCACCGGCGTGATCCACGAGGCGCGTTCAGCGGCGGCTTCGAATTCGACATCGCCGGTCAGGCGTCCGTCGGCGGTGCGGTTGATGCCGACATCGATCACCACCGCGCCGGGTTTGATCCATTCTCCACGCACCAGTCCTGGTTTGCCGACGGCGACGGTGAGCAGATCCGCACGTGCCACCTGTTCGGCGAGATCCTGGGTAAAGCGATGGCAGGCAGTGACCGTTGCGCCGGCGAGCAGATATTCAAGCACCAGCGGGCGCCCGACATGATTGGACACGCCGACGATCACCGCATGCCGACCGCGCACCGGTTTGTCGGTGTGCGCGAGCAAGGTCATGATGCCTTTCGGCGTACACGGACGCAGGCCCGGCTGGCGTAGCACCAGCCGACCGACGTTTTCGGCATGAAACCCGTCCACGTCCTTGTCCGGTCGGATGCGCTGGATCAGATCGGTGGCGTCGATGTGCGCTGGCAAAGGCAGTTGCACGAGGATGCCGTGCACCTCCGGATCGGCATTCAGTTGGTCGATCAGCGCCGTCAATTCGGCACCGTCAAGCGTCGCCGGCAGATCGAAATCCTTGGTCAGGAAACCGACACGCTCACAGGCGCGACGCTTGTTGCGCACATACACCGCAGACGCCGGATCCTGCCCGACCAGGACCACGGCCAGACCCGGACGGCGCTGTCCGCGCGTCACGCGCGCACGCACGCGCCGCGCGATGCCGTCCAGCACTTCGTCAGCGATGCGTTTTCCGTCCAGTATCCGTGCGCTCATGCACCACTCCGATCAAGCGCGCATTATCGCCGAGCGCGCACCTTCATGACATGCCATCGCGCGGGCACGGAAATATCGGATGCACCAGCTCAGCCTTGCCCAGACCAGGGCAATATTGTACAAGTATGCGTACAACTAAAGAGGCGACAATGGACGCAATCACTTACAGCGCTGCCCGCGCCAAGCTGGCTGACACGATGGATCGCGTTTGTGAGGATCACGAGCCGATCATCATTACCCGCAATGGCCAGCAATCCGTAGTGATGATGTCACTCGACGACTTCAATGCGATGGAAGAAACCGCATACTTGCTGCGTCAACCGAAGAACGCCAGGCGGTTGCTGGAAAGTATCGCTGCGCTTGAGTCCGGGAAAGGCACGGTGCGGGGTCTGGCCAAGTGAAGCTGGTGTTCTCCGAACAGGCGTGGGAAGACTATCTTTATTGGCAAAAAACCGACAAGAAACTGCTGCAGCGAATCAACGACCTGATCAAGGAGATTTCGCGGACACCGCACACCGGCACCGGGAAACCCGAACCGCTGAAACATGCGCTGGCCGGGTACTGGTCTCGCCGAATCAACGAAGAGCACCGACTCGTCTACAAGATCACCAGCGATTCGGTGCACATCGCGCAACTTCGATACCTTTATTGACCGCACCACAGCGCCAGGTCACAACCCGCATCGTTCAGGAGCCCCATGTCCGACACCACCGATTTCGAAGCAGCCGCCTTCCGACGGCTGATCAAGCATCTGCGTGAGCGCAGCGACGTGCAGAACATCGACCTGATGAATCTCGCCGGTTTCTGCCGCAACTGCCTGGCCGACTGGTATCGCGAAGCTGCGGAGTCCGGCGGCGAGGCCATGAGCAAGGAGGAAGCGCGGGCGCACGTCTACGGCATGCCTTATGCCGAGTGGAAAGCCCGCTATCAGCAGTGATCAACGCGTTGCGCAGAATTCGGCTGGCGTCGTCGACAATTCGAAGCTGGCGCGCGGGCCGCAGCCTGGGCAATCGGCGTCGGCGCCGTAACGCAACTCGCGAAAACGCATCGCCAGCGCATCGAACAACAGCAGGCGACCCACGAGCACTTCGCCGATACCGAGGATCAGCTTGATCGCCTCGTTCGCCTGCAGGCTGCCGATGATGCCGGGCAGAACACCGAGCACGCCGGCCTCGGCACAGTTGGGTGCATCTTCGGCACGCGGCGATTCCGGAAACAGGCAGCGATAGCAAGGCTGCAAGCCGCGCTCGGCGCGCGCATCGAAGACACTGACCTGTCCCTCGAAGCGATGCACGGCGCCATACACCCAGGGTTTGCGTAGCGCGAGACAACTGGCGTTGACCAGCCAGCGTGTCGGGAAATTATCGGCGCCATCGACCACCACATCGCAGTCGCCCAGCAGCCGCAGCGCATTGTCCGCATTCAGGCGCTCAGCGACCGGCTCAATCTCGATCGTCGGGTTCAGCGCGGAAAGCGTCTGCGCCGCGGAGGCGACCTTGGGCATGCCGATGCGGTCGTCGCGATGCAGGATCTGCCGCTGCAGATTGCTGCGTTCGACGACATCATTGTCGATCAGGCGCAAATGGCCGACGCCTGCGGCTGCGAGATAAAATGCCGCCGGCGAGCCGAGACCACCAGCCCCGATCACCGCGACCCGCGCCCGATTCAGTCGCGCTTGACCCGACGCGCCGACCTCCGGCAACAACAGGTGGCGCAGATAGCGATCGTCGGCTGCTTGAGTGGCCGCGGCGATCGTCGTCGGTCCGCCCTGCCCGA
>JAYUXS010000257.1:0-1617 GCA_043752845.1 Lysobacterales bacterium
CATGGCCGCAGCATCTACATCCTCGATGCGCTGCCCTTGCAGGATCTGACCAGCGCCGTGCGTGCGAAGCCGGCGCATCTGTTTTACATCGACGCCATCGACGCCGATCGCGGCTGGCGCTCGAAACCTTCACGCTGGTTCAATGAAGACCCGTATCTGCCGAAGACCACGGTGCACTTCTGGGCAGCGCGAGCCGGCAAGGGCAAGCTGCTGTTGCTCAATACCGACAAGCAAGCACTGCAGGAAATCGCGGTCGACGCGACACACGGCGTGAACACGCTGGAATGGAACCTGCTGCTCGACGAGCCGCTGGCACTCGCCGCCGAGCGTGCAAAGAACGCGAAGGTCGCAGCCGATGAAGCCAAGGCCGAAGCAACGAAGAAGCCGGAGTCGGACAGCACCGACGCCAGCGGCCGCCTCGCCAAGACCCCCTACGCCGAGTCCGTCCGGCTCGGTCATCGCCTGTATCCGACGCCGGGTGAATACACCTTGCAACTCGAACTCAATGGCGCGACCACGGAAACCGCATTCATCATCAACCCCCCCGAACCCCGCATACCGCGCGCGAAGGAAGCGATGAAGGTGCGCGGCCGCGTCGAATAGGCTTGCGCCCGCCACCGCGCGATCTCGCTATCCTCTCCGCCACAATCGGAGACAAAGCATGAGCACACCCGCTGATCGCATCGCGCAGGTATTCCAGTTCGGACAGAAACCAGGACGCGGCCGGGGCGGTGATGCGCCGTCGGGCGAGCCCTTGAAGATTCCCGGCGGGCTGATCGGCTTCATTGTCGTCGCCATCCTCGCCATCTGGTTCGTGATGAGTTCGTATTACACTGTGCAGCCGGAGGGGCGGGCCGTGGTCAAGCGCTTCGGTGCGGTCGTGAAAATTTCCGATCCGGGCTTGCACTTCAAGTTGCCGTTCGGCATCGACGAAATCGAGTTCGTGGCGACCGAGCGCGTGTTGAAGCAGGAGTTCGGGTTCCGTACTGCCGACGCTGACAGCGAAGGCGAACGCACCGAATATTCGGCGGAAGACTTCCCGCAGGAGTCGCTGATGCTGTCGGGCGACCTCAACATCATCGACGTCGAGTGGGTGGTGCAGTACCGCATCGAAGATCCGATGAAGTATCTGTACAACCTGCGTGATCCGACCCGCACCCTGCGCGACATTTCCGAATCGGTGATGCGCCGGGTCGTCGGCAATCGCCTCGGCAGCGACGTGCTGACCACGGCGCGTGTCGAGATTTCGAACCTCGCCGGTGAGGAAATCCAGGAGGCGATGAAGAAGTACGACGCCGGCATTCGTATCGTCACCGTGCAACTGCAGGACGTGGTGCCGCCAGCGGCGGTGCAGCCGGCCTTCAATGAAGTGAATGAGGCGCGCCAGGAACGCGAACGCATGATCAACGAAGCGACCAAACGCCTGAATCAGGAAATTCCGAAGGCCAGCGGTGAAGCCAGTCGCGTGATCGCCGAAGCCGAAGGTTATGCCAGCGAACGCGTCAATCAGGCGCTCGGCGAAACCGCGCGCTTCCGGTCGATCCTCGCCGAATATCGTTCCGCACCGGCCGTCACGCGCACGCGCATGTATCTGGAAACCATGAATACGGTGTTGCC
>JAYUXS010000258.1:0-4068 GCA_043752845.1 Lysobacterales bacterium
CGCAAGCACCGCGACCGGAGCGGACGCGCAGTCGCTTCGAGTAGTTGCCGTTCCGTCTAGCCGGTCGTCTCAATCCGTTCCATGATTTCCTCAACGCCAAAGGCGACTTTGGGCGGGATCAGCTTTTGCGGATAGAACTGTTCAACCAAGGCCAGCGCATCTTGAGCCGTCTTGATGCCGATGCGCCTCGCCAATGCCTCGATATCCGAAATATCGTGCGACCCATCAATCCCTTCTGGTCGCATCGCCATGCATTTCATCGCGAACAGATATTCGGCCGAGGGCAGATGCACACGCAATCCGCCCTCGTTGCTGCCCGGAAATTCGCGCATCAGCAGCATCGCCTCGTTTGACGACAAATAGCTTTTCACGCCGTCGTTCAGCCAGTCTTCCGGCCATGTGCGCGCTTCCGCGATGCGGCGACAAAGTTCGCGGGCATAGCCGGGGTCGGACCGGATCACGGCATCGACATCACGCGTTGCGAGCCGCAGATCAAACGCCAGCACGATAGCTGCGCCGCCGTAGATCGCGAGATCAATTAATTTGCCTGCAGCGCGCGATTGAGCGTCAATGTCGCGCAGCGCATCGATGATGTGATCCCTGCTCAGCACGCGGGCACCTGATCGGTCGGTTGTCGTCTGGGACGCGACAGCGGATCGCGGTCGACAAAAATCAGGCGTCGGCGGAAAGCCGTCGGGCTTTCGACAAGCGTGATGGCCTTCAGGGACTCAAGGCCGGCAGGAAAAAACGGCGCATGCAGGAATCGCGTTGACGCAAGCGCCCATTCCGGCACCTCCAACGCATGGACAAAAGCCAGATGTTCCGCGACCGCGGCGAGGTAGGCATTGGCGCGCGGATTCTCAATCAACGCCGGTTCGTTGGCGATCATTGCTTGGCGATGCCCCGAAGATTTTGCGACGTAAAACTCGTCCAGAAATTCGCGCAGCAGGAAGTCGATCGGAAGTGCTGCGGAAACGCGCGCGACCACTTCTTGCAGCGAGCGCGGACGACCTCCAGCGACGGTCGCGACGACAGCGTTCACCCTATCCACCCCGCCAGCACGAACAGCGCCAGCACCGCGAGCCAGACCACGAGGATGCGCCAGATCAGCGACTGCGATTGATGCATCGGAATCAGCGTGGTGTTCGCGGCTTCGTCTTCGAAGTCTTCATCTTCGGCATCGACGCTGGCGCGCGCCGCAGCGAACAGGAAGCCGATGTCGCGCACCAGAAAGCCCTGGCCGAGCCCATGATGGAAGTCGCGCCAACTTTGGGCGACGGCATCGAAGTCCGCCGCGAGGGCGAGGGCGAGCGTCATCAGTTGTGCCGCCGGCCAGTCGAGCATGACGTGCAGGTCGCGCAGCGCATCGGCATGGGCGCGCGGCAAGGCACTACGGAAGTGTTCTGATTCGGCAACGAGTTGCACAAACCGATATCCCAGCGCGCCGGCCGGCCCGATCAGCAGGAACCAGAACAGCACGCCGAACCAGCGGCTGAGTGCGGCCCGAAACAGCGTGTCGACGAGGGTGCGGCCATCAAGCACCAGCGGCGGCGTTGGCGCATCGGTGGGAATGTCCTGCAACGCCGAGATGCGGGCTTCGCGATCGCCGGCTTTGGCGATGGCCGCGATATCGGCATCGAGATCGCGCGGTCCCCAGCAATAGAAAAGAACCACGGTCGCTAGCAGGAACGAGGGCAATCCGTAGGCGCGGTCCCAGAGCAGCAACTGGATTATCGCGACGATTAGCACTGGCATGCCGATCGACCACCAGCCGCCGTAGCGACCGTGCCAGGTGTTGCTGTTCACGAACGGATTGAGGTCGCCGCGCAACCAGCCTTCGAACCACCCGTAATGCCGCAAACGCCCAAGTTCCGGGATGCTGTGGCTGAGGATGATCGAAACCAGCAAGGCAAGTAGAACGGTGACCATGGGCGCTTCCTGCGTTGCCCTGATTCTATGCCAAGCGCAGACGATTCTGCGCTGTGCACAGAAATGCTACATCGCCAGTTCGACGGCGCCGGAGTTGGCCAGTTCGTCGATCAGCGCCTCGTTGTAGCCGAGTTCAAGCAGCACCTCGTGCGTGTGCTCGCCGCGCAGTGGCGGCGCCCGTTCGGCGTGATGCAGCTTGCCGTCGAAACGCAGGGGATTGGCGATCTGCGGCAAGTGCGTGTGCAGCGTATGCGGCAGGTCGAAACGCAGGCCGCGCGCGTCAACTTGCGGATCATTGAAGACTTCTTCGAGATCCTGCACCGGTCCGCAGGGAATGCCGGCGTCATCCAGAGTGCGCCGCCATTCGGCCTTGGAACGCGTGCGCATGCGCTCGGCGATCATCGGCGTCAACAAGTGCCGGTTGCTCACGCGCAGGGCATTGGTGGCGAAGCGCGGGTCGTCGATCCAGTTCGCCGCCGCAATCTCGCAGAAGCGGCGGAATTGCATGTCGTTGCCGACCGCGATGAACAGCTCGCCGTTCAAGGTCGGGAAACTCTGGTAAGGCACGATGCTCGGATGCGCGCTGCCGAGGCGTTCCGGAATTTCGTTGGCGACGAGATAGCTCATGCCCTGATTCGCAAGCATCGCGACGGCCGAGTCGAACAGTGCGGTGTCGATCCAACTGCCGCGTCCGGTGTTCTGGCGCTGGATCAGCGCCGCCTGGATCGCATTCGCGGCATACAGGCCGGTCATCAGGTCGACGACGGCGACGCCCACTTTCACCGTGCCGCGGCCGTGCTCACCGGTGATGCTCATGAGTCCGGCCTGAGCCTGAATCATCGCGTCGTAGCCAGCCTTGGCGGCGTTCGGGCCGTCCTGGCCGAAGCCACTGATCGAGCAGTACACGAGCCCCGGCGAAGTCGCCGACAAGCTCTCGTAATCGAGGCCCATGCGCCCAAGCGTGCCGGGTTTGAAGTTCTCGACCAGTACATCCGAGGTGCGCACCAGTGCGCGGATGATCGATTGGGCGCGTGGGTCGGTCAGTTCCAACGAGACCGAGCGCTTGCCGCGATTGCAGGCCAGGAAATAAGCCGACTCCTGCGTCGTCTGACCTTCGTCATTGACCAGCCACGGCGGCCCCCATTCGCGGGTATCGTCGCCGGCGCCGCTGCGCTCGATCTTGATCACGTCGGCGCCGAGATCGGCCAGCAACTGCGTCGCCCACGGGCCCGCGAGTACACGTGACATGTCGAGCACACGGACGCCTGTCAGCGGACCTTTCACGCGGTAGCACTCACGCGATCACCGACGAACGGAATCACGAACTGGATGGAGAGGGGCATGATGACACTCGGGCAACAAATTGAAAATTCGCCCTGATTTTTAGCAGGCCCGCGCGTTTCGCTCAAGCACAGGCCCTGACCCGCATGATGGCGAGGCTCGTCAACTGCCGCTAGATTGACGATTCAAGGTCATGGCGGCACGACCCAGACTCAATGGAGTAAGGCATGGATCGCAGTTTGTTCGACGCAGTGCTCAGCACGGATACGCAAAGTGCTGCGAAAAAGTTGGCGGGCGAATCGGATCAGGCAATCGCCGATTTGTTGACGGCCATCAATCCCGGTTTCGCGGTCGAGATCCTCAGCCAGTTTCCGCTTGACCGGCGTGAACGCATCGCAGCCGCCACGCCCTTCGGGGCCGGCCAGCAATGGTTGCTCGATCATCACTACGCCGAAGGCACGGTCGGTCGCCTGATGGAACGGCCGCTTGCGGTGTTCCGTCCCGAGACCACGGTCGGACAGGTCGTGGATGCCTTGCGCGATGTGGTCAAGAAGGCGTTCGTGACCTATGTCTTCGTCACCGAGAGCGATGGCCGCATGGTTGGCGTGGTCGCCTTCCGCGAATTGCTGTTCGCGCAAAAGGAACAGCCGCTGGCCGCGGTGATGATCAAGAACCCGTTCGCGCTGCGTCCGGGCACCAATCTGGTCGATGCCATGCGCGAAGTCGTTACGCGTCACTATCCGGCCTATCCGGTTTGTGACGACGAAAACCGACTTGTCGGCTCGGTGCGCGGGCAAGTGCTGTTCGAGCAACAGGCCTTCGAGATTTCGGCGCAGGCCGGCTCGATGGTCGGTGTCG
>JAYUXS010000259.1:0-4062 GCA_043752845.1 Lysobacterales bacterium
CGGCGCGGGTAATGAAACGTGCTGTGGCACACCTGATTCCGTATATCGAGGAAGAGAAGCTGCGCACCGGACAAGTGCACCGGTCCAATGGCAAGATCGTGATGGCAACGGTCAAGGGCGATGTGCACGACATTGGCAAGAACATCGTCGGCGTTGTGCTCCGCTGCAACAACTTCGAGGTGATTGATCTCGGCGTGATGGTTGCGGCACAACATATTCTCGATGCCGCCCGCGCTGAAAACGCCGACATCATCGGCTTGTCCGGGCTGATCACGCCCTCGCTCGACGAGATGAGCCACGTCGCCAAGGAAATGAAGCGACAGGGATTCACCCAGCCCTTGATGATCGGCGGCGCCACCACCTCGCGTGCACATACAGCGCTCAAGATCGCACCGCATCTGGCCTCGCCGGTCGCCTGGGTGAAGGACGCGTCGCGTGCGGTCGGCGTTGCACAATCCCTGCTCAGTCAGGACCTGCGCGCCGATTTCGTCGCCCGCATCAATGCCGACTACGCCGACGTGCGCGCGCGCCACGCCAATCGCGGCGACGCGAAGCGGCTGGTGTCGCTGAACGCGGCACGGCGACAGGCGTTTGCCGCGGGTGCACATGTTCCGTCAGCACCGAAGCGGCCCGGTATCACCGTCTTTGACGACTGGTCGCTCGCCGATTTGGTGCCGTTCATCGACTGGACGCCGTTCTTCCAGACCTGGGAACTTTCCGGTCGCTATCCGGCGATTCTGGATGATGCGGTGGTGGGTATTGAAGCGAAGAAGTTGTTTGTCGATGCGCGCGCCATGCTCGATCGCATCGTCCGCGAAAAATGGTTGACCGCGAAAGCCGTCATTGGCATTTGGCCGGCGCAGCGCAACGGTGATGATGTCGTCGTGGGAGCGACCACCCTGCACTTCCTGCGCCAGCAAGTGGACAAACCAGTCGAACGCCCGGATTTCTGCCTCGCCGATTTCATTCACGACGCCACTGGCCCCCAGGACTGGATCGGGGCCTTCGCGGTCACCACGGGTATTGGCATCGAACCGCATGTCGCGAAATTCGAAGCCGAGCACGACGACTACAACGCCATCTTGCTCAAGGCACTGGCCGACCGTCTTGCCGAAGCGCTGGCCGAAGCGCTGCATCAGAAAGTGCGCCGCGAAATCTGGGCGTACGCGCCAGACGAGACACTCAATGCCGAGGCACTGATCGACGAGCAATACCAGGGTATCCGCCCGGCTCCCGGCTATCCCGCATGTCCGGACCACACCGAAAAAGCCACACTATTCGGCTTGCTAGACGCCGAGAAGCACACCGGCATCAAGCTCACCGAAAACTTCGCGATGTATCCCACTGCCGCGGTCAGTGGCTACTACTTCGCGCATCCGCAGAGCCAGTATTTCGTGGTCGGACGCATCAACAAGGAACAGGTCGAAGACTACGCCAAGCGCAAGGCCTGGAGTGTCGAACGAACGGAACGCTGGCTCGCACCCAATCTGGACTACGACCCGGAATAGCGCGCGGCATTGCGCTGTACCCACGCCTCGCGCGACTGCGCCCAGATGCCCACGGGCGCCGCAGCAAACGGTTCAGGCAATTGGCCGGGACCGCGGTAGCTGGACCCGAGACGCTCGGCGAGACGGATGGAACCGCGGTTGTCCGGATCGATATTGTGGATGACTTCCTGCCAACCGAGGCGATCGAAGGCGAAATCGATGGCCGTGTTGGCCGCTTCAAAAGCATAGCCTTGGCCCCAGGCATCGCGATGGAACACAAAGCCGACTTCGGTGCCCGTCCAGCATTCCGGTTGCCACGGCCCGGTTTGTCCGATCCAGCGGCCGCTGGCGCGCTCGATCACCGAGAACATCGCAAACCCTTGCAACAGCCACGCGCCCGGCATCTGCAGAAAGCGTCGCCACGCGGCCGCACGCGTCATCACGCCGCCGATATATCGGGTCGCTTCCACATCCGCCTGCAATTCGGCAAAGCGATCGAAATCAACCGGCATTGGCAGGCGCAGGGTCAGTCGTGCGGTTTGAAGTGTCGGTGCGAGGGACAGGTTCGGGGTATGCATCGTGCATCCGGTGGTTGGCAGTCGCCGGATTCTAATCGCCGCCGCCCGCCGTGCCGCATGTCGGTCGCCACCACCGGCTGCGCCACCGGACTCGCCGAGTGTCGCAACAGGGCGCTAGACTCGCTGAACCTAATGTCCGGAGTCTGCTGCAATGAGCGAAACCCCCCTTTACCGTCTGGTCACCCGCAGCGATTTCGATGGGTTGGTCTGCGCGGTGTTGCTCAAGCAGCGCGGCGTCATCGGCGACATCAGCTTCGTGCATCCAAAAGACATGCAAGATGGCAAAGTCGAAATCGGGCCGCGCGACATCACCACCAACCTGCCCTATGTGCCCGGCTGTCATCTGGCGTTCGATCATCACGCCAGCGAGATGATCCGACTCGGCTCGGACCGACCTGCGAATTTGATCATTGATCCGGGCGCAGCCTCGGCCGCCGGCGTCGTTTATCGCCATTTTGGCGGCGTCGATGCGTTTCCGGACATCGCGCCATCGATGATGGAAGCTGTCGACAAGGCCGACTCGGCGCAATTCACCATCGACGAAATCCTGAATCCCGACGGCTGGGTGCTCCTCAACTACCTGATGGATGCGCGCACCGGGCTTGGCCGCTTCCGCGATTTCCGCGTCTCCAATTACCAGTTGATGATGCAGTTGATCGACTACTGCGCGGCGCACAGCATTGAGGAAATCGTCGCGCTGCCCGACGTGAAGGAACGTGCCGACCTGTATTTCGCGCATCGCGAGAAGGCGCAAGACCAGATCCGGCGCTGTGCCAAGGTCTACGGCAATCTGATCGTGCTCGACCTGCGCAACGAAGAACCGATCTTCGCGACCAACCGCTTCACCATTTACGCGATGTATCCCGAGACCAACATCTCGATCCACGTACTTTGGGGTTTGAAGCGCCAGAACACGGCGTTCGCGATCGGCAAATCCATCGTCAATCGCAGCAGTCACACGAATATCGGCGATCTGTGTCTGCAATATGGTGGCGGTGGCCATCACGCGGCCGGCACCTGTCAGGTCGAGATCGATGCCACCGATCGCGTGCTCGGCGAGTTGATCGGCGTGATCACCAAGGACGGCTGAGCTTCGATTCGTCGCGCTGGTCGAACGTCCGATTCATGTGGCAGGTGTTGAAGTGCCGCGATGGCCAAACGACGAATTGACCTCGAGCAACTGAAACCGGTCACGGCTGTCGTCGCGCCCAGTGACGGCGACCTGTTTCGCGAAGCGATCGGCAACGTGCGTCGCATTGAGACCGATCGCATGGATACGCGTGCGCCGGCGCCCAAACCGATTCCGGTGCAATCGCGGCTCGACGATCTGGCCGTCACCCGCGAACTGCTGCGGCCACTGCCAAGTTCTTTGGATCCGGAGGCCGCTGAGCCATTGCGTTATCTGAAAGACGGGTTGGCGCCGAGATTGCTGTTGAAACTCGGACGCGGCCAATACAGCGTGCGCGACGAACTGGACTTGCACCACATGACCGCCGCCGTGGCAAAGGATGCCATCGCGCGCTTCCTCGCCGAATGCAAATCGCGGGACTTTCTGTGCGTCAAGATCATTCATGGCAAGGGCCTGCGCTCGAAGCACGATGGTCCGGTGCTGAAAGGACTGACCGATCGCCTGCTACGCCAGCGCGGCGATGTCCTCGCCTACCGATCTGCGCGCTACAACGATGGCGGAAGTGGCGCCGTGATCGTGTTGCTGAAGGGCAATCGCTGACGACAGGCATGGATGTGAGGCACAAAAAAACCCCGCCGAAGCGGGGTTTTTCCTGATGGGAACTTGCGTTCCGATTACTGCTGCTTGACGAGTTCGGTACGGCGGTTGCGAGCACGGCCTTCCGAGGTGTCGTTGGTGTCGATCGGCTTGCCTTCACCGTAACCGTTCGGACCCGACAGACGATTGGCAGCGATGCCCTTGTTCGTCAGGAAGTCGTAAACGGTCTTGGCGCGGCGCTCCGAGAGACCCTGGTTGTAGGCGTCGGTAC
>JAYUXS010000260.1:0-4060 GCA_043752845.1 Lysobacterales bacterium
GACGGTCGTGAACGAGCGCGATGAACTCGGCAATGACCTCGTGCCGGACTATCTGACTTCGGTGCGCGATGGTGGCTTCTATGGCTGGCCCTACAGTTACTTCGGGAATCATGTCGATGTGCGTGTGAGCCCACCGCGACCCGATCTGGTCGCTACTGCGCGGGTGCCGGACTACGCACTCGGCTCACATGTCGCACCGCTTGGCCTGGTGCACTCCGCCGGCAACACACTGCCCGCAGGCTATGCCGACGGCATGTTCATCGGCGAGCATGGCTCGTGGAATCGCAAGCCGCACAGCGGCTACAAGGTGGTGTTCGTGGCGTTTGCTGATGGCGTGCCCACCGCCGCCGCGCCCGTTGATGTGCTCACCGGCTTTCTCGACAGCGACGGTCGCGCCATGGGCCGGCCGGTGGGTGTCGTCGTCGACCGATCAGGCGCGCTTCTGGTGGCCGACGACGTCGGCAACATCATCTGGCGCGTGAGCGCAGCGCCGCCAGCCACGACGACCAATACACCTGGAGCGACGCCATGACCTCGACCAATCTGCCCAGCCTGTTGTTGTTGCCCGGTCTCGCCAACGATGCCAGGTTGTGGCAACCGCAGGCGCGCGCACTCGGTGATCTTGCGCGCGTCACGGTCGCCGATCTGACCGGTGCCGAAAGCATCGCTGCGCTTGCTGCTGCGGCGCTCGCGCAGGCGCCGGCGCCACGCTTCGCGCTGGCCGGGCTGTCGATGGGCGGTTATGTCGCGCTTGAGATCATGCGTCAGGCGCCCGAACGCGTCATCGCGCTGGCGCTGCTCGATACCAGTGCGCGCCCGGACAGCACCGAATCGATCGAAAATCGCACGCGTCTCATGCAGCGCGCCGAGCACCATTATCCCGCCGTCATCAGTGAGTTGCTGCACAAGCTCGTGCACCCGGCGCAACTGGCTGATGCCGCACTGATGGCCTTGATCACGGCGATGGCGCTGGGTGTTGGCAAAGAAGTCTTTGTGCGACAGCAGCGCGCCATTCTCGGACGCATCGACAGCCGCCCGTTTTTGGCGGCGATCACCTGTCCGACGCTGGTGCTGTGCGGCCGCGAAGACGTGATCACGCCCTTGCCGATGCATGAGGAAATGCATGCGGCGATCGCCGGGTCGATCTGTGTGCGGGTGAATGATTGCGGGCACCTGTCGACGTTGTCGCAACCGGAAAGCGTCAACAAGGCATTGCTCGCGTGGCTGACGCAGGCGCTGCAGCTTGAAGCCTCACGCCAGCCAACCGGCGACGTGCTCGAAACCGCCTGATCACCAGCGCGATCGAAGGTGCGAAAGCGCACCGACGGCGGTCGTCAGGCGCGTCATCGTGCGTACAGCGTCGCGCACACCGCGCCATGCACGCATCGGCCGCGCCGATGTTGCCATCTGCCGGAGTGGTCCCATGACTTTTCTGATCTACATCGTCGGTGTCGCGATTTTCATCGGCGGACTGATCTACGGCGCGGTGCTGATGCAGGTGCCGCAACAATGGATCGTGGTCGGTGCCATCGTCCTGCTCGGTTTGTCGGTGCTTGCAGGTGTGAGCGTCACGCGCCAGAAAGACCCGGCCTGAGGCCAGGCACTAGCCGCTGCAACTGATCGGGCCGGGCGTTCCAGGTTTCGACCCAGCCCGGCAAGTCTGCGCCGGGCATTGCGGCGGCGATGAAATGGCCTTGGGCGAGATCGCAGCCCATGACGCGTGCCAGGTTCCAGTCTTCACGATCTTCGATGCCTTCGGCGACCACGTCCATGCCCAGTTGCCGACCGAGACCAAGGCTCGCTTGCATCATCGCCCGCGCGGTTTCGTCATGCGCCGCGCCGTGTACGAAGCTGCGGTCTATCTTCAGTTCATCGAACGGAATGTCGTGCACCTGGGTCAGCGACGAATGCCCGGTGCCGAAATCGTCGATCGACAGGCGAAAGCGCCGCAGGCGCAGGCGCGCGAGGATTTCGAGCGGCGCCCGTTGGTCGTGGATCAAGCAGCTCTCGGTGACTTCCAGCAACACGTCGTCAGGGTCGATGCCCGCGACTTCGGCTTCCCGGGTGACGAAATCCACGAAAGCCACCGTCGCCAGATTGCGCATCGAGACGTTCACGGCGACGCGCAGCTTCAGTCCGGCGCGTTTCCAGACACTCGTTTGCGCCAGCGCCGCGCGCAACACCACGTGCGTCAGTGCATCAATCAACCCGTGCCGTTCGGCAAGCCCGATGAAATGTTCTGGCAGCACCAGTCCATCTGCCGGATGTTGCCAGCGCACCAGCGTCTCAACGCCGACCACTGTGCCGGTCGCGAGCGCAATTTTCGGCTGGTAGTGATTGACCAGTTCGCCATTGGCGATCGCGGCGGCAAGTTCGTCAACGGCATAAATTTTTCGCGACGCGGCTTGCACCGGTCGCGGTGACTGCCATTTGCCGATCACCGCGGCCAGTGCTGCCGGCGTCACCGGCTTCTTCAGATGCCCGAGCACCGGCATGCGATGCGCCAGCACCAGCCGCTCGACCATCTGCAAGATGCGTTCGTCTTCACCGCTGACCAAAACAAGGCTGCCGCGATAGCGATGCTCGACCAGTTTGCGCACGAACTCGATGCCGTCCATCTGCGGCATGTTCAAGTCGAGCAGGATCAGTTGTGGCGCGCGGTCGGCGTTATCGAGCAGGACGAGCGCCGCCGCGCCGTTGTCACAGCACGTTACCGACGCATAGCCGAGCTCGGACAGCATGTGCGCGTGCAGATGCAACATGAACGGCTCGTCGTCCAGCAACAGGATACGCAAAGCGGGAACGGCCATGGCTTCGCTGCTCAGTCGTTGGGCTGAGTTTCTGGTTGCGGCAGGAAATAGCTGTGAAGGAAGCTGTCCACTGCATCGACTTCCTGTTCGAACATCGGGATCAATGCGCTCAGGGTTTCAGTACTTTCCGCAAGACCGGCGGCTTCGATGCGCGCGCATAAATCGCCGAGCGTGCGTGCGCCCACCGCGAGCGCCGAAGACTTCAGGTTGTGTGCCTGTGCCGCACACTGTCGCGCGTCGCCTTGCTGGCACGAGTGGATCAGCGCATTGGTGATCACTGCGAGGGTGCTGCGAAATTCACCGAGGAATCTGCCGATCGACGCCGGGTCCGGCCCGACGGCGGCTTCGAGCACGCGCACGTCGAGCGCCGACGCCGTGGTGTCTGTGGCTTCGATGTCTGCTGGCTGCGTCGAGGGCTCGGTACGACCCGGCAACCAGGCATCGAGCGACGCCTTGAGTTCCGCGAGTTGCAGCGGCTTGCTCAGGCAGTCGTCCATGCCCGCCTCCCGGCAACGCCCGACTTCCTGAGCGCGCACATTCGCCGTCAGCGCCACGATCGGGATGCGCCGCAGGCCCTGCTCTGCGCTGCGAATCGCCATGGTCAGTGCATAGCCATTCATCTCCGGCATTTGCAGGTCGGTCAACAACAACGCGTACTCGCCGGTCTGCCAGCGTGCGAACGCAAGGCGACCATTGACGGCCACATTCGCGGCAAAACCGAGCAAGGCCAACTGCTGCAGGATCAATTTCTGGTTGATGGGGTTGTCTTCGGCGACCAGGATCAGGCGCGCGTCTTGTGCCGACAAAGCCAGTCGCGGAAGCGGCGGCAATGCCGTCGCCGGGACCGCCAGCGGTGCCGAAGCGTCTGCCGGTGGCACCGGAATTGGCGTTGCCGGTGGTGCGCCATCGTCGGGCAGCAAGGCGTTGATCGCGGCGTACAGTTCCTGGTAACGCAACGGTTTCGCGATGTAGCCGTCGCAGCCGGCGGCCTGACAATTTTCCTGGTCCGACTTCATCGCCAGCGCGGTGAGCGCAATCACTGGAATCGCCGCCGTGAGCGGGTCACGTTTGAGCAGCGCAGTCGCCGTCAGGCCATCCATGTCGGGCAACTGCATATCCATCAGCACCAAATCAGGCTGCGCCGTACGCGCAACGGTCAGGCCCGACTCGGCGTCGACCGCACACAACACCGTATGTGCGGCGTGGCGCAACAGCAGACAGGCGAGACGCATGTTTGCCGGGTTGTCTTC
>JAYUXS010000261.1:0-4048 GCA_043752845.1 Lysobacterales bacterium
CCTTGGGTGCAGCGGCCTCGCGTGCTGCAACGGCGAGCTTCTTGGCCGACTCGATCTGCGCCAAGCGAATGGTGATCTCGCTCCTCAGTGCGGACTGCAACTTGTTCCCCGCCTGTTGAATCTCTGCCCTCGTCTTGCTCAGTGGCCCGGTGACCATGCCGGGGCTCAAGAAGCCGCGCTGCATGGCGGCACTCTCCGTCTTCTGCACACTCTCCAGTGCACAACGTATCAGCGGGCCAGCGATCTCGGCGGCAGCGTGATCTGCCGGCCCGATGTGATCGGAATCGTTGCGCGTGGCGAGTACATCGCGAACACGCTTTAGCAGTTCATCCTGCAAGGTCTCGAAGTACCGTTTTGCCGCGTCCCCGATCTGCACCCAAGTGCCACTGCTGTTCAATCCGCCGGCACTGCTCTTCAGCCGTCGCTGCTCGGGTTCAAATTGCGCGCGCCACTCGCTAACCGCCCAATTGGCCTCGGCTTGCCAAAGCGCAGCGACATCCACCGGCTTATCTGGTGCCGACATGCTCATCGCCCAGTGTGTCGTTCATTCGATCTTCGAGTCGGTGTCGCTTCTCGACATCTGCAACTGATCCCATTCCATCGACGGGGTATTCGATAAGCAATGTGGCGTGATCATCCGGGTCAATTTCGGCGAATCCCTGCTCAACCGCGGCAGCCAATTCCTTCTGGACAATGTCGATTGCCTTGCGAAAAAGTGTGGACTTCACGACTTTCGACTGCCCCTTCTCGCCCAGCAAACCCCAATGGACGATGTGACTGCCACCATCGGTCGTCCACGCTTCCCAATATTCCTTGCGCGCCGATGTGATTCGGTAGAACTTGGGCATGATCGATTCCGGATCGGCTCGTTGGGCAACGCAAGGAAGTCTGATCTGAAGCACGATGCAGCGTCAAATCGCCTACGCTTGATCTACGCTACCCCACTTTGAACCCACCCTCTCCCCTGCCCCTCTCCCGTCGAGGGAGAGGGGAAAAGACCCATGGAGTTGACATGAGCTACCTTCCTCTCGATGCCCTGTCCGCGTGGTGCGAAGCGCATGTCACGGGCTTTGTCGGGCCGCTGACGGCGACGAAGTTCAAGGGCGGGCAGTCGAATCCAACCTATCGGCTCGATGCGAAGTCAGGCACGTATGTACTGCGACGCAAACCTTTCGGGCAGTTGTTGCCGGGCGCGCATGCCGTGGACCGCGAATTCCGGGTCATCTCGGCCCTGCATGGGAGTGGTGTGCCGGTGGCGAAGCCTTTGGCGCTGTGCATCGACGACAGCGTCATCGGCGCGATGTTCTATGTGATGGCGCATGTCGACGGCCGTATTTTCTGGGATCCGTCGCTGCCCGACATCGACACTGCGGATCGCGGCGCCTATTACGACGAGATCATGCGCGTGATGGCGGCGTTGCATGCGGCCGATGCCGTCGCCGTCGGTCTCGGCGATTTCGGCAAGAGCGGCAACTATTTCGAGCGCCAGATTTCCACCTGGAGCAAGCAGTACCGCGCCAGCGAAACCCAGCGCATCGACGCCATGGAAACCCTGATCGACGCCCTGCCCGCGCGCTGCCCGGGCGACGACGGCCGCGTGTCGCTGGTGCATGGCGACTTCCGCATCGACAACCTGATCTGGCATCCGACGGAAGCGCGCATCCTCGCGATCGTCGATTGGGAGTTGGCGACACTCGGCCATCCACTCGCCGACCTCGGCTACTTCAGCATGGCGCTGCGTCTGCCACGCAACCCAGCCTTGCCCGGACTCGCGGGCATGGACCGCGCCGCGCTCGGCATTCCCGACGAAGACTCGTTGATCGCGCGTTATCGCGAACTCAGCAGCTCAGGCGATATCGGCGACTGGCCGTTCGTGCTCGCATTCTCGTTCTTCCGCCTCGCCGCGATCGCGCAAGGTGTGGCCAAGCGGGCAAGCCAAGGCAATGCCTCGAACGAGCGCGCCAGTGAAGCCGGTGCGATGACGGCGATGCTCGCGCAACTCGGTGCGAAGCAATTGACCACAAGCGACCGCTGATGGCCACCGACCCGCAACGCTGGAACGAAACACTTCGACTGCTGGGTGTGGCACCAACGCCGACGCTGACTGCGCTCGGTGATGACTTGCTGGCGCGCTACCGCGAGCCGCATCGTCACTATCACACGCTGGTGCACCTCGACGATTGCCTGACGCAAGCGCAACAGCTGCGCGCGCAATGCCAACATGCTGGCGAAGTCGAATTCGCATTGTGGTTTCACGATGCGATCTACGACACGCGCAAGTCCGACAATGAACAACGCTGCGCGGACTGGGCACGGCAGTCGGCGCTCGCCGCCGGCGTCAATGCGGCAGTCGCCGGTCGCATCCACGCCTTGATCCTGAGCACACGCCACGCCGCATCGCCGGACAGTCCCGATGCCGCCCTGCTGATCGATATCGACCTCTCCATCCTCGGTGCCGACGCCGCTCGCTTCGACGCTTATGAAGCTGAAATCCGCAGCGAATATCACTGGGTGCCGATGTTTCTGTTCAACGTCAAACGCAAGCAAATTCTGCGCGAGTTTCTGGCGCGACCACACATCTACTCAAGCCCCGAATACCAACGCCAACTCGAAGCGCGTGCACGTGCCAATCTCACGCGTTCGCTTGGGCGATAGGCGCATCAAATTGCGTTGAACGTGTTGGGGTATTCTCGCCGCCTTTAATGGAGAATCACCATGCAGAAATCATTTACTGCTGTCGTAAAGCATGAAGCTGATGGTTGGATCGGCTGGATCGAAGAGGTTCCGGGCGTCAATTGTCAGGAGTCGACGCGCGCGGCATTGATCGAATCCCTGCGAATTACCCTGGGCGAAGCACTCGAATTCAACCGGCAAGAGGCGATTGGTGCCGCCGGCAACGACTACGAAGAATTGCCGATCGCGGTATGAAGCGCCGGGATTTTCTGATCCATTTGACGGCACTCGGTTGTGTCTTGCTGCGTGAAGGAAACCGTCATTCCTGGTGGCACAATCCGAGCCAGAACAAGCGCAGTGCTGTGCCCAGACATACGGAAATCAACAACCATCTCGCGCGCAAAATTTGCCGCGATCTCGGCGTCGCTGAGCCAGAGCAATTTTGATGTGCCGGCTCAGTGCAATTGCGCAACGCGCGCGCACACCTGAGCATCCATGAAGCGCATCCGCATCGACAAACCCGGTGGCTACGACGCGCTGCGCGTCGAAGAAGTCGCCGACTCGCTACCGGGCAGTGGCCAGGTGCGTATCGCCGTGGAAGCCTGCGGCGTGAACTATGCCGACGGCATCATCCGCATGGGCTTGTATGCGTCGGCGCGCGAACTGCATGGCTATCCGATCACGCCGGGCTTTGAGGTCGCCGGTCGCATCGACGCGATCGGCGCCGACGTGACTGGTTGGCAACTTGGCCAGGCGGTGATCGGTTTGACGCTGTTCAACGGCTACAGCAGCCAGATCTGCCTCGGTCAAGAGCAGGTATTCGCGCTGCCCGCGCAGCTGTCGATGACCGAAGGCGCGAGTCTGCCGACGGTGTTCCTGACCGCCTGGTTCATGGTCCATCAGCAGTTGTTTCCACGAACTGGCGAGCGCTGGCTGGTGCACTCGGCTGCGGGCGGCGTCGGCTCGGCGCTGGTGCAATTGGGTCGTTTAGCAGGTTGCCACGTCACCGGCGTCGTCGGCAGTGCGCACAAGGTCGAACACTGCCGTCGCATGGGCGCGCAACGCGTGATCGACAAATCACGCGATGACTTGTGGACGCTCGCCAAGACCGACGCGCCCGCCGGTTATCACGCGATCTTTGACGCCAATGGCGTTGCAACCCTGCGCGACAGCTACGCGCATCTGGCACCGACCGGACGCCTGGTCATCTACGGTTTCCACAGCATGTTGCCGCACAACGGTCGACTGAACTGGCTGCGCCTGGCGTGGGACTGGCTGCGCACGCCACGCTTCAATCCGCTCGACATGACCCAGACAAACCGCAGCGTGCTGGCGGCGAATCTGAGCTTCCTGCAATCGCAAGCACCGCGTCTGC
>JAYUXS010000262.1:0-4047 GCA_043752845.1 Lysobacterales bacterium
CAACGGTCTCGCGATCGGCAAGGTGACGGTGAAAATGCCGGCTTCAAAGGTCAAGCTGTCCATTGCCAATGTCCTCAAAGACGAGGGCTATATCAACGATATCGCTGTGCGCGATCTCGATGGTGGCAAAAAAGAACTCGAAATTGCGCTTCGTTATTACCTCGGTAAGCCGGCGATTGACCGCTTGCAGCGCATCAGCAAGCCCGGTCTGCGCCAGTATCGCGGCAAGGACGAGCTGCCCAAAGTCCAGAATGGCCTCGGCATTTCGATCGTCTCCACTTCTTCCGGCATCATGTCCGACGCGCAAGCGCGCGCCAAGGGCCTGGGTGGCGAAGTCATCTGCGTCGTCGCATAAGGAGACTTGAGACATGTCACGAGTAGCCAAAAAGCCTATTTCCCTGCCGCAAGGCGTGGAGTGCGCGGTCGGAGCGGACAGCATTTCCGTCAAGGGTCCGAAGGGAACGCTGTACACCGCGCGTCATCACAATATCGAAGTCAAGGTCGAAAACGGCGTGCTGCAAATTGCGGCGGGCGCAGACGACATGGCGATGGCGGGCACGTTACGCGCGCTGCTGAACAACATGGTGTCCGGCGTCACGACGGGTTATGAGCGCAAGCTCGAACTGGTCGGTGTCGGTTATCGTGCCGCGATGGCCGGCAAGGACTTGAACCTGTCGCTGGGGTTCTCGCATCCGGTGCTGTTCTCGCCCCCGGCGGGCGTCACCATTGAAACCCCGACGCAGACGGAAATCCTGATCAAGGGTACCGACAAGCAGGTTGTGGGCCAAGCTGCCGCCAAGATCCGCGCGTTCCGTTCGCCAGAGCCTTACAAGGGCAAGGGTGTGCGCTACGCCGGCGAGAAGATCACGCTGAAAGAAGCGAAGAAAGCGTAATCGCGAGCCGACTGAGGAATCGAACCATGGAAAAGAATCTCTCCCGTTTGCGCCGCGCCAAGAAGACGCGTGCGCACATCCGCAATCTCGGTGTTGCGCGTCTGTCGGTCCATCGCAGCAGCCAGCATCTTTACGCTCAGGTCTTCACGGCCGAAGGCAAAGTGGTCGCATCGGCGAACACCTTGCAGGACGACGTGATCGCCGGCGTCAAGGGCACCAACAACAAGGCAGCCGCGGCTGCTGTCGGCAAGGCGATCGCGCAGCGCGCGAAGGCGGCCGGAGTTGAATCGGTCGCTTTCGATCGCTCGGGCTTCCTGTATCACGGGCGCATTGCTGCGCTTGCAGATGCTGCTCGCGAGGGCGGTCTGCAGTTCTAAGCCTGCAGTACTAAGCACGACGAAACACCCACAACTCCAAGCGGCCAAGCCGCAAATCATGCCGCCGCGCAGCTGCGCGGCGAGCCACAGGTGAACTATGAGCAACAACGATCGTGAGCAGGGCGACGGCCTCCAAGAGAAGCTGATCGCCGTCAATCGTGTGGCGAAAACCGTCAAGGGTGGTCGTCAGATGAGTTTTACCGCGTTGACTGTCGTCGGTGACGGCGATGGTCGCGTCGGTCTTGGTTACGGCAAGGCACGCGAAGTGCCGGCCGCCATCGCCAAGGCCATGGACCGCGCCCGCAAGGCGATGGTCAAGGTGTCGCTGAAGAGCGGCACGCTGCAATACGCAGTGAAGGCCAACCATGGTGCGGCGCGCGTGTTCATGCAGCCGGCGTCGGAAGGTACTGGCGTGATCGCCGGTGGCGCCATGCGTGCGGTGTTTGAAGTCGTCGGTGTGCGCAACGTGCTGGCCAAGGCCGTCGGTTCGCGCAATCCGATCAATCTCGTGCGCGCCACGATCAAGGGCCTGCAGGCGATCCAGTCGCCGGCCGACATCGCGGCGAAGCGCGGCAAGAAACTTGAAGAGTTGGTGCCGAGCCATGACTGAAAATGCCCATCCGACCGTGACAGTCCGTCTCGTCAAGAGCCAGAACAGCTGCCCGTGGATCCATCGCTTGAGCGTCAAGGCGCTCGGTCTTGGCAAACTGAACAGCGTTCGCACCCTCAAGGATTCGCCGCAGGTTCGTGGCCTGATCCACAAGGTCCATTACCTCGTTCGCGTCGAAAACTGATCGCCGCGTAGCACTGGAGAACACTCATGCGTCTCAACACCATCAAATCAGCCCCCGGTGCGCGCACCGTGCGCAAGCGCGTCGGTCGCGGTATCGGTTCCGGCCTCGGCAAAACTGCCGGCCGTGGCCACAAGGGTTCGTACGCCCGTAGCGGCAAGGGCAAGATCAAGGCTGGCTTCGAAGGCGGCCAGATGCCGATCCAGCGTCGTCTGCCGAAGGTCGGCTTCCGTTCCAAGTTGAAGAACGACACGGCGGAAATCCGCCTGTATCAACTGGAATCTTTGAAGGACACAACCGTTGATCTGGCTGTGCTGATCGCGGCGAACATGATCGACGCGCGTGCCAAGAAGTGCAAAGTTGTTGCGAAGGGCGACGTGAAGCGTGCCTACTCGATCAAAGGTCTGCTCGCCACCGCCGGCGCCAAATCGGCGATCGAAGCGGCCGGCGGCACGCTGGAGTAAGGCGTGGCGAACCCGTCGACACCCGCACAGAACCCACTCGCGAATCTCGGTCGCATGACCGAGCTCCGCGACCGTCTCATTTTTGTCGTGCTGGCCTTGATCGTGTTCCGACTCGGCACTTTTGTGCCGGTGCCGGGCGTCAATCCGCAGGCGATGACGCAACTGATGGATAGCCAGGGCGGCACCATTCTCGACATGTTCAACATGTTTTCGGGCGGCGCGCTTGAGCGCATGTCGGTGTTTGCGCTGAACGTCGTCCCTTACATCTCGGCATCGATCATCGTGCAGTTGCTGGCGACGATGGTTCCCTCGATGCAGGCTTTGCGCAAGGAAGGCGAGTCCGGTCGGCGCAAGCTGACGCAGTGGACACGATGGGGCGCGGTTGGTCTTGCATCATTCCAGGCATTCGGTGTCGCGGTCGCGCTGCAAAGTCAGACCGCGTCAGCGGGTGGATTTGCGGTCGTCGTCAATCCGGGTCCGGCGTTCATCATCAGCGCGGTGATCGGTTTGACCGCGGGCACCATGTTCCTGATGTGGCTCGGTGAACAGATCACCGAACGCGGCATCGGCAACGGCATTTCCCTGATCATCTTTGCGGGCATCGTCGCCGGTTTGCCGAGCGCCGTCGGTTTGTCGCTGAAACAGTTGGCGTCGGGTGAGTTGAACGTTTTCATCGGCATCGGCATTCTGATCGTGGTTATCGCGACGGTGTTGTTTGTGGTGTTCATGGAGCGCGGCCAACGTCGCATCACCGTGAACTACGCGCGGCGCATGGGTGGATCGCGTGCCTACAACAATCAGAGCTCGCATCTGCCGCTCAAGATCAACATGGCGGGCGTGATTCCGGCGATCTTCGCGTCGTCGTTCATCATGTTCCCGGCCACTATCGCCTCCATGGGCGGAGATGTGGCAGCAGTGAGCTGGCTGCGTCGTCTGTCGAACATGCTGATGCCTGGCGAGCCGCTGTATCTGTTCCTGTTTGCGTCGCTGATCGTCGTGTTCGCGTTCTTCTACACCGCCATGGTTTTCAATTCTTCGGAGACCGCCGAAAACCTGAAGAAGTCGGGAGCGCTGATTCCAGGCATCCGTCCCGGAAAGGCGACGGCCGATTATGTGGATGGTGTAATGACCCGGTTGACCGGCATCGGCGCGCTCTATCTGGTCGCTGTTTGCCTGTTGCCGAGCATTCTGCAGACGAGCTGGAACGTGCCGTTCTACTTTGGTGGAACTTCGCTGTTGATCGTGGTCGTCGTGGTGATGGATTTCACTTCGCAGATCCAGGCGCATCTGGTGTCGTCGCAGTACGAAAGTCTGCTGAAGAAAGCCAATCTGAAAAATTACGGTCGCAGCGGCTCTGTCCGCTGAGGCAACTGCACAGGATGTGCGGGTCGTCGCTGGTGATGCCAGCAGGTGATGATCTATGTATAATATTGAGTTCGCTGCGCTAACAGTTTTGGAGAAGACGCGATGGCGCGTATCGCCGGTGTGAACATTCCGGTCCACAAGCATGCGTGGATTGGGT
>JAYUXS010000263.1:0-1607 GCA_043752845.1 Lysobacterales bacterium
CCTGATCGAGCAACTGGCGCGCGATCACGGCGTGGTGCGCATCGATGGCTGAGCGGCCGGTCGCGCTCAGGCTCGGCATCCTCGCGCTGGATGGCGCGATGATGTCGAGCATCGCCGCGCCGACGGACGCGCTGCGCATTGCCGACAAGCTGGCGCAGCTGCGCTTTGGCAGCAACGCACCGACGTTTCAGACGCAGCTGATCAGCGCCCGTGGCCAGACTTCGGTGCAAATGGCCGGCGGTATCGGCCTGTCTGGCATCACCGCGCTGGAGGCCGATCCCGACGTGCTGCTGGTTCCCGGCGTCATGCATGGCAGCGCCGGTGAATTGCTCGCGCATTGTGCGACGCTGGAACCGGAAATTGCGCTGATCCGCGCGCTGCATCTGCGCGGCGTGACCATCGCTGGCAGTTGCAGCGGCACCTTTATTCTTGCGATGAGCGGTCTGCTCGATGGGCGTTCGGCGACGACGAGTTGGTGGCTTGCAGCGGCCTTCCGGCAGGCATTCCCGCTGATCGACCTGCAGGCCGATGCGATGTTGATCGAATCCGGTGGTCTGACGACGACCGGTGGTGCGACCGCGGTGCTCGACTTCGTGCTGCGCCAAGTCGCGCGCACCAGCGACAGCGCGCTCGCACAACAGACCGCGAAGCTGCTGCTGATCGATCCGGATCGCCAGAGCCAGGCACCGTTCGTACTCTCGGCGCTGATCGAAAAGCCGCGCTCGACCCTGACCGAAAAAATCGAGCGCTTCCTGAATTCGGCGATGCAGGAGTCGGTGACGGTCACTGCCATCGCCGAACACGTCGGCACCAGCGAACGCACCTTGCTGCGGCATTTTCATGCGCAGTACGGCGAGGGCCCGCTCGCGCATCTGCAACGCCTGCGCATCGAGCGCGCCAAGGCGCTGCTGGAGACAAGCCAGCTCAGTCTCGATGAAATCGTCGATCGTTGCGGCTATTCAGACACTGCCGCCTTCCGCAAGCTGTTCAAACGCTCGACGCAGTTGACACCGGCGGACTACCGCAACCGCTTCAGTCTGCGCGCGCACTGACGCGGCAGCGGCGAGACTCAAAACAAATTCGTGATCGCCTGAGGCCAGATCAGCGCAACCGCCAGCAATATCGCAAAGCGCAGCGCCTCGCTGTACCAGGCGAATCGTGCATGATCGGAAATCCGGCACACCGACCAGGCCGAGAAGCAGACCCAGGCCGCGAGTGCCGCCACGCTTACTGTTGCCGCAGTGGTCGAGATCGCCAGACACCAGGTGCCGGCAAGCAACACGATCACGAACTGCACGAGCACGTAGCCGGCTTCGAAGCGCGTCAGCGGCGGGTTGTATTTCACCTTCGCTGTTTCCAGATCGAAGGCCGGCTTTGGAAAACGCGCGGCGACATCATTCGGTCGCCAGCCCGGGTGCTTGATGAACACACGCAGCTTGTCGGCCCAGGAACGCGCATGCCATCCGTCCTTGACCAGGGCATTGAACACGTCGAGATTCGCCCACAGGGGCGAGAACGTCCCGAGCCGGCCGCGCGTGCCGTAGACGCAGGGTTCGGCATCGTCTTCGTCGAGATAGGTGCCGAATAGCCGGTCCCACAGGATCAGG